>CANIIN010000190.1 GCA_947467405.1 Betaproteobacteria bacterium
ATCGGGATGGGCAGCACGGAAATTCAGGATCTCATGGTCGATGGAAAGCCAGTTGGCCTGAATGACTGATGGTCGTCCAGTCAGGAAATGACTGACTCAACCATGACATGACCGGCGAAAAGGCACTGCGCGGCGTCGATCCGCTGCGCCTTGAACCGTGGCTTGCCGCCAGGCTCCCGGATGCTCAGGCTCCATTCGAGTACGCGCTGATTGCCGGCGGTCATTCAAACCTGACTTTCCAGGTCAGCGATGCGGCCGGCCAGCGCTGGGTGCTGCGCCGTCCGCCAATCGGGGCCAGCGGCGTCGGCGCTCACGACATGGCACGCGAACACCGGATTCAGCAGGCGCTTGCGCGCAGCGACGTCCCGATTGCGTCAATGGTGGCGCTGTGCACCGACCCTGTGATCAATGACGCGCCTTTCTACATCATGGATTTCGTGGACGGCGTGGTGGTGGACCGGCCATCGAGGGTCCAGACTTGGCTTCCTGATCGAGAGCAGCGGTCTGCGGCGGCCGACAGTCTGGTCGATGCAATGGCGGCCATGCATCGCGTCGACCTGCAACAAGTGGGTCTCTCCGTCCTGGGGCGCAGCGGTGACTATGTGGCGCGGCAGTTGCGGCGCATGCGCAAGGTCTGGGATGACACGAAAACGCGCGAACTCCCGCTCATCGAATCGGTCGGCGAAACATTGTCCCGGTTCATTCCGGCCGAAAATCGTACCAGTCTGCTGCATGGCGATTTTCGGCTAGGGAACGTAATGCTCGACAAGCGCACCCACCGGGTTTCAGCCGTCCTCGACTGGGAACTCGCCGCGCTTGGTGATGCACGCGTTGATCTCGCGTTCCTGCTGTGCAGTTGGGATCAACCCGACGATCCATCACCCGGTGTGTGGATGGAGGAAGCACCGACTCGGGCGGGGGGATTTCCGTCGCGGGATACTTTGGTGGTCCGGTATGCCACTCAGTCGGGAATGGGGGAAGACGCCGTACGGGACATCGACTACTTCTGCGCGCTGGCCTACTGGCGCATCGCCATCATTGCAGAGGGTATCAAGCGCCGTTACCTGTCCGGGGCCATGGGCAAGGATGCCGATATGGATGCCATCGAACGCCGTATTCATGCGCGCGCGGAACGTGCGGCGCACTACCTGGATCTCGCGCAGCGCCGGCGCGGCGCGTAGCGTAGCTGCTGCGGATGCAGCAGGGGGAGATGCCTGCAGGCGCCCGCCAGGCGGACATTTTCAGGCCACTTGTATTCATCCCGGTCTTCCAAACAGTCAACCTGATGCGGACAGTGCCGGGCGCAAAAGTCCGGCTGTCAATCAAGGCGCTGACGAAGATTGTTCACATATACAAACGTTAGGAATTCATGAATCCCGTCTGAATATTTTAGAAATCCTCCAATTAATTGTCAGGGCAACAGCTAAAATAGCCCAAGTCGAGCCTGTTGATTCATATATTGGAATGAGGAGTGGCCAAGTGAATGTCTTGCGCAACATGAAGGTGATGGCGGGCGGTGCTGCTCGTCGCAGTACGGTGGCGTTTGCTCTGATGGGGGGGGGTGATCGGGCTATCATCCAGCGCGCACGCTCAGGCTCCAGCATTTCCTTCCAAACCCCTGCACATGCTGGTCGGATTCGCGGCTGGCGGCCCGACCGATCTGATCGCACGGATCGTTGCGCCGGAAATGCAGGCACGGCTCGGGCAATCGGTCATTGTCGAGAATCGGCCCGGCGCAAGCGGGGCGATCTCGATCGATGCAGTCAAGAAGGCCGAACCCGATGGCCATACGCTGGTCATGCTGGTGACGCCTACGGTGCTGAATTATCACTTCCTGGGGCAGACCTTTGATGCCTCGAAGGACGTGGCGCCGATCGGCATGATCTACCTGCCGTACAACGTCATTGCGGTCAATCCACAGGTAACTGCGGTGGCTGCGGTACGCAATCTGGCCGATCTGATCGCCGTGGCCAAGGCCACGCAGGGCTCGCTCAATTACACCAGCGCGGGCAACGGCAGCATGGGACACCTGACTGCGGAGCGGATCAAGAACCTGACCGGCGTGCAGATGCTGCACATCGCCTACAAGGGCGCCGGGCCGGCGGTGCAGGATGTGCTGGCCGGTACCGTTCCAGTCATGTTCGGTGATTCGACAACGGTGATGCCCCACATTCGCAGTGGTCGTTTGCGCGCTTTGGTCGTGACGTCGGCGGCGCGGCAACGCGACATGCCGGATACGCCGACGCTCGGGGAATCCGGTTTCCCGGGAATGGTGGCCGATCCGATGGGGGGGCTGGCAACAACGCCGGGCACCCCGCCCGGCGCCATCAGCCGGTTGACGGCCGACCTCAAGGCGGTGCTCGACAAGCCGGAAGTCCAAGAGAAGCTGCGCACCAGCGCCGCCTCCATCGCCACTTACATGACGCCCAGAGATTTTGCCGCTTACGTGAACCGTGATTTCGAGATCTGGGGTAAGGTCATTCGCGACAACAATATCAAACCCAACTGAACGGAGCAGGGCATCTTGCATTCATCGTTTACGGAAGATCAACGACAACTCCAGGACCTGATTCGTCGCGTGGCGCGCGAGAAGGTGGCGCCGCGCGCTGCTGAAATCGATCGCACGGGCGAGTATCCGCAGGACATGTTCGACCTGCACAAGTCGCTGGGCATGTTCTCTCTTGCGCTGCCGCCCGAGCGCGGCGGCACCGGTGACATGGTGTCGTCGTGCATCGCCGTGGAGGAGTTTGGCCGCGTCTGCTACAACACCGGCTACCTGCTGGTGACGCAATGGGTTCCCTACCATGCAATCGAAGCCGGTGGCAGCGAGGCGCAGAAGGAAAAGTACCTGGCGCCTCTCGCTGCGGGCGATATCCGCGCTGCACTGGCGCTGACCGAACCGCAGAGCGGTTCCGATGTGGCGAACATCCGTACCCGCGCCGTCAAGGTGAACGGCGGCTATGAGATCACCGGCCAGAAGATCTGGTGCAGCAATGCGCCGGCCGCGAATTTCATTTTGGTGGCAGCCAAGGTCGGCGATCCCGCGGCGTCGGGCAATGTCAACCTGTTCATCGTCCCCACGTCATCCAAGGGTTTCACGATCGGCAAGCACGAGGATAAGTTGGGCGCCCGCGGCGTGCCCTCCTGCCCGTTGTTTCTGGACAAGGTGTTCGTCCCGGCGGAGAACATCGTCGGTGCCGAAGGCGAGGGCTTCAAGCTGGTGATGGAAGGCCTGAACCGTGGACGGCCGATCATCGCCGCGCGCGCGGTCGGCTGTGCGCAGGGTGCGATGGATCATGCCATCGAGTTCATCCAGAATCGCTGGACCTGGGGCACGCGTGTCGACGAATATCAGGGCATCCGCTGGATGGTTGCGGATATGGCCATCAAGATCGAGGCAGGCCGCGAGCTCTGCTACAAGGCGGCGGCCATGGTGGATGCCGGTGTCAAGGGGCCCGAAATGGCCAAGGCGGCCGCGATCGCCAAGGCCTTCACCACCGACATGGCCATGCAGGTGACCACGGACGCCGTGCAGTTGTTCGGTGCGACCGGCATTTCCAACGAAGCGCCGATCAATCGCTACATGCGCGATGCCAAAGTGACGCAGATCATCGAGGGCACCAACCAGATTCAGCGCAACATCATTTCCGACATGATTCTCGGTCGGGTGAAGCGCAAGTAATCCCGTGGCCAATTGCATCGGGTTTAAGCCGGCCTCAGCCAATTGTTGATGAATTCAAAATTCATTGCAGTCTGTTGTCATCCCCGCGAAAGCGGGGATCCAGCGGCTTTTCTCGAACGACACTGGATTCCCGCTTTCGCGGGAATGACAAACCGTTGTCCTGTCTTCGGGAATGCTCAGTCGATAAAATCATGACCAATCAATCCAGCAAGGAGTTCCCATGTCTGACCCCGCAATTTTCGATCGATATGCTCGATACACCAGCCTGAAATTCGACCGCCCGCATCCGCGCGTGATGCGCGTGACCTTCAACTCGCCGCTCAAGATGGGCGCGATGACGCCGGACATGCATCGCGAAGTCTCCGAAGTCTGGAAGGACCTCGAGGCGGACGACACGGTCAACGCCATCATCATCACCGGCGACGGCAAGACCTTTTCGGCCGGCGGGGATCTGAATCATGAAATCAAGCTGGTGACCGACTACGAGATGCGCATGCAGGCCATGCGCGAGGCGCGGTCGCTGGTGTACGGCATGATCAACTGCCCCAAGCCCATCGTCAGCGGCATTCGCGGCTGGGCGGTGGGCGCCGGCATCGCCTGCGCGCTGCTGGCGGACGTGTCGATCGCCTCGAAGGACGCAAAGTTCATGGACGGTCACACCAAGATCGGCGTGACCGCGGGCGACCACGCGGTGATCATCTGGCCGTTGCTGGTCGGCATGGCGAAAGCCAAGTACTACTTGATGTGCTGCGAGCAACTGGATGGCGCCGAAGCCGAGCGCCTGGGGCTGGTGTCGCTGGCGCTGGATGACGACAAGGTCGAGGCCGAGACCATTCGCGTCGCGAGCAAGTTCGCCGACGGTGCACAGGGCGCGCTGCGCTGGACCAAGCATTGCCTGAACAACTGGATCCGCATGGCCGGGCCGAGTTTCGACGCCTCGCTGGCCATGGAGTTCATCGGCTTCGCGGGACCGGAGGGCAAGGAGGGCATGGAAGCCTTTTTGGGCAAGCGGCCCACGCAGTTCCCGCAGGATACGGTGGCGGGACTGTAGCGATCTCGCGGAGCAGAGGCTGTTGGCTCTGGCCGGGCGCCACCCTGCGTTCGATATAATGAACGGCGACAATGATCGGTCCCTTTGGTGGGGAGCGAGCTCATCTTGATGGAAGGGACAAAGGCAATGGCGACTCGACAAGGCAACGCGGCCAGTCAGGGTTCTCCGGTCAGGCGTGCGCCGTCCACCACACAAGGGCCGCGCTCGCTGATGCGCATCCTCGGGTTGCTGGACGCCATCGCCAGGGATCCGGCCGGCTTGACGCTGGCCAGGCTGAACGTTGTGATCGGCGCGCCGAAAAGCAGCCTGCTCATGTTGCTGCGCCCGCTGGTTGCCGGCGGGTATCTGGTTCATGAAGGCGGGCGCTATAGCCTCGGTAGCGCGGCTTTCCAGCTCGCGACGACCATCCAGGCCGCCGGCGGCCTGCCGAGAATGATGCGACCGTGGCTGGAGAAGATCAGCGCCCTGACCGGCGAGAGCGTGTTTCTGGCCGTTCTCGACGAGGACGCGGGCATCTCCGACTACATCGACGGCGTGCAGAGTTCGCAGGCTGTCCGCTACTGGGTAGATGTCGGCGCGCGGCGCGAGCTCTACGCGGGGTCGGCGGGCAAGGTGTTCCTGGCCTACAAGAGCAAAGCCTGGCGTGAACGCTACCTGAACTCGGTCGAATTCATCCCGAAGACGCCCAAGACCATCATGAACAAGGCTGAATTGAAGCGGCAGGTCGAGCGCGTTCAGCGTGATGGCTACGCCGTCAGCCGCGGTGAGGCGATCGACGGTGCGGCAGGCATGGCGGCGCCGGTGTTCGATCGGAAGGGGGCAGTAATCGCTGCCATCGTGGTCGGCGCACCGGATGACCGCTTCGGCAGGGAGATGGATCGCTATCGCAGCGTGCTGCTGGAGATCTGCACGCGAGTGTCCGAACAGATGGTGTAGGTGCAGCAAGCCTGCAAATTGCAGTATGACGCGGACCATCGCGGATTCGATTATCTGAATGGCTTATCAAGGGGGAAACAGCCATGAGAATGGCACTATCGAAGTGGTCTGCAGTCTTGGCAGTCTTGTCCGGCATCACGACGCTGGTGGCAGGGCCGGCGGCATGGGCCCAGAGTGATTTTCCCAGCAAGACCATCCGGGTGATCGTGCCGTTTGCGCCGGGTGGCGCCACCGATATCGTCGGGCGCATGCTGGCCGAGCGGGTGTCCCGCCAGGTGGGACAGACGGTCGTGGTGGAGAAC
>CANIIN010000191.1 GCA_947467405.1 Betaproteobacteria bacterium
ACGGTCTGCCCGCCGCTCACCGAGGCGGTGCAGCGGCCGGAGTTGGCCATGCCGGTGTCCGTGGTCTGGCAGGCAATGCGCGCGCCGGAGCCATTGAATGCGCCGCCGGTATCGGTGCATGACGCCGCGTTCACGAATCCGGGGGCCGTGGTATTGCAGGAAACGCGTGTTCCCGAGCCATTGAATGCGCCGGCCGTGTCGGTGCACGACGCGGCACTGACGAACCCGGAATCGGATGTCGTGCAACTGATGTCGGTGCGGGAGTTGCCAGTGACAGTGCTGCTGCTGCTGCACAGCGTGTTGGAGTTCACCGCGTTGCTGGTGGAAGCCACGCCGCCGCTGAAGGTGGTGGCCGTAGCGGTGATGCCGGTATTGCCGGTCGAGACATTGACGGCACTGGTGAAGTTGCCGGCGCTGGCGGGCGCCATGATGGTCACGTACTCACGGCCTGAACGGCAACCGCTGACCGGATTGTCGTTTGTGGCGGAGCACGCCCCCGAACCAGTCACCGTGTAGCCGTTCGTGAACGTGGAGGCCGCCAGCAGTGTGCGCGCGCTGGTAATGCGCGCCGCTGCCGTAGCGCCGGTCGGGCTGATGGTGGTGGGCAACTCGTCGGTTGCGCCGATGGTGACCCGTGCCCACGACGCCCCGGCGGCGACGGTCTGGATGATGACGTTGGTCTTCGCAGCGGCGGTGGTCGACACCGTCGTTTGCGTGTACTGTTCAGTGCGCTGCTGGATCTGCTCCGTCTTGGACTGGATCTGCGTGGTTTGCTGCTGGTACTGCACGGTGCGCTTCTGGATCTGCTGCACGCGGCGCTGGATGGCCGTGCTGCAGGCGACGTTGCGGTTGTAGGTGTTGGTCTTGGTGGTGACCACGGTGAAGGTGCTGGTACCGTCCCACATCGGGCGCGGCGCGATCGCGATATCGCCGTCGGTGTTGCCGACCGCGGAGGTGCCGTCCAGCGCCACCCCGGCGTTGCCGTTCCAGTAGCCGTCCGTGGTGAGCAGCGTGAAGTTCTGCTGGCAGGAGTACTGCACCGGATCGCCGGTCATGCCGCTGTTGAGGCCGTTGGTCAGGCCGGCATAGTGGCGGCCGACCCGGGCCAGCGCTTCGCGCAGCGGCGTGGAATCATGCGTGGCCTGGGCGAACAGCGTGGTGAACCAGTTGGTGCGTTGGGTCGTATCGAAGTCGGCGATCGCCACGTACTGCGAAGAATTGACCGGGTTGCCCGGGGAGATGGTGATGAAGCCGACGCGATAGCTGTCGGTCAACTGGTTGAAGGCGCGACTGGCGGTGGCTTTCATCATCATCAGGCGGCTGCGGTAGTACTGGTACCAGTTGGCGAAATTGACCCGTTCGTCCGTGCTGCCCGGGCCGGAGGTCGATGTGACCTTGATCTTCTGCCAGTTGCCGCCGCCGGTAGTGGCGATGTTGACGTTATAGGTCGTGGTCGAGTTTGGATCGCTATCCAGACACCCGCCGGTGTGTGGCGTCAAGGTCTGTGAGCCGGTGTATTTGTAGTAATAGCCGTTCTGCGAGGTATCACCGGAGTGGGCCTTGAAGGCGCTGGACAGGTTGATGGCGCCGCTGGTGGGGCCGGTCGGGTAGTTCGTGTAACCGTTGCTGTACGCGGCGGTGAAGCTGGCCGTGGAGAAATTCGAGCCATTCGATTTTTTCGGCACCAGATAATTGATGGCCGGGTTGTAATAGATGTAGTTGCACAGATAATTCTTGTAGCCGATATAGGCGGTGTCCAATCCGATCGCGTCCGGCATGTCCAGGCGGTCCATCGAGCCGGAGGTATCCATCAGGTACATGATGTTCGGCTTGACCTGCGCCGAGGTGGCGCTGGCCAGCGGCGAACTGGCGACCTGCGTCTGCGCGGTCTGCCCGGGCGGCGTGAAGGCGACCAGGGCGAACGACAGCGCCGCCAGGGCCAGCGGGCGTGCTGCCGTGAAGGCCCGAGTGGTTGCGTGTCGTTGTGCGTGTCGTGTCAAGGTCGGCTCCTGCATGTGAATCAGTTTCGCGGCGGAAATCATGGGGAACTCCTTACGGTTTCTGCTTCTGCCTGGGTCGCAGGCCGGGCGGCGCTGAAGGTGTCGCGGGTCGTGGATGAAAAGCAAAGTGTCGATTGGCGCCGGCATCAATACATGATGGTCTGGATGTAGCTCACGGTATTGCGCGGGCCGGCCACGCGCACCGTGACGCGGAAGTACGGCGCCGTGGTGTTGGAGAGCGGCAGCACGCCGTAGGACCCGCCGCCCTTGGAGCCGCCCGCGCCGGCCGAGCCGACGGTTGCGCAGCTCTGGCTGGGATCGTTCACCGAGCCGGTGATGGCGCATAGCCTGTGGACCAGGTAACGCACTTCGTTGCCGGTGCCGTCGTCGCTGGTGACCAGGGTCGAGTTGCTGTTGGTCCAGGTATACGAAAACGGATTGAAGGTCAGCGCCCAGGACGACAGATAGCCGGGTGACAGATCCGTCTGCAGGGTGGCTGAACCCTGCGCGACCAGCCACGAGCGGGCCGATTCCACGCCGAGATCGGCGACGGAGGTGGCGTTTTCGCGGAAGGCGATATTGCCGGCGATGATCACGCCCGAGCCGATCTGGCGAAACATGGCGATGCCGGCCAGGGTCATGGCGACCAGCACGATGAGGGCGATGAACAGCACGATGCCGTGCTGCTTCGTTTGGCGCATCACGCCGGGACGTCGTGGTGCGCGATCGGGCGCTTGCATGGCTGGCACAGGTGAGATCACGGCGCGGTTCCCCATATCAGATTGCGCAGCGGAATGACCTTCTCGTACACGCGGTAGCGGTAGTGCCGCCAGTCATTGGCGTCGCCCGGCGTGGTGTCGGTGGTTCCGTCCAGGTTGGTCATGGTGAAGGCGCCGCCTCCCCAGCTCGGCGCCGTGGCCGTCACCGCCAGCTTGTCGTACTGCTGGCTGCGCGCCAGCAGGCCGACGCGGATGGCGCGCACCTTGGTCCAGTCGGTGGGCGTGGTGATGGTCCACTCCGTGCTGTCGATCATGTTGTCGTTGTTGGCGTCCACGCCGTATTGTCCCTGCAGGTTGACGATGCCTTCGGCCACGTCGAACCACGTGGCGCTGTCGTGCAGCGCATCGCTCCACGACAGGGTGTTGTTGGTGCGCAGCTGCCAGATGTTCCAGCGCGGCTGCGAGGCCACCGAGCCGGCGGTCAGGTTGCCGGGGCCGAGGTTGTGCAGGCCGCCGTTGGTGTAGGTGGCTCCAGTGCCCGCCGGGTTGTTGTAGCGCGCGGTCACGGCTTGCGCGAGATAGTTGGTGTAGTTGCCTGAGGCATGATCCAGGGTCAGGCCGTCGGCATTGGTGTTGCCGGTGATTTCCACCAGATGGCAATTGGCCGCCGCACCGGTGGCATTGCCGGCGACGATGACCAGGTCGCCCTTGTTGAACCCCGCCCGCACCGCCGCTTTCTTGGCCGTCGCAGTCGACGTGGTGAAGGTCTGGTTGGCGGAGAAGGTGGTGGAGGTGCCGTACAGGATGCGGATTTCGTCCGGCGCGCCGGAGGCGCCATCGACGATCTGCACCGGATAAAGATTGAAGGTGAAGCCCGGCGTGCCACGTGACGTGTCATAGGCCTGCACGGTGCATCCCAGATAGGACGACAGGCCGAGACCGAAGCCGCCCTGGCGGATGTCGCGGTCCAGGTTGTACATGGCGATCGTGCCGGCTATCTGCGCGTCGCTGCCCGACGAGGTGGTGCGCTTGCGCTCCTCCCACACGGCCAGCACCTGGAAGATGACCACGATGCCGATCAGCGCGATGGCTGCCGCGACCATGATTTCAACCAGGCTGAAGCCGCGCTGTGCATGGCCTGGCTGCAGGCGCCGCAAGGCGGCGCGCAGCCGGCCATTCGTGGTGCGCCGGTCAATTGACATAGGTCACCACGGTATGCCGGCTCGAAGCCGTTGCTCTGGGTGGCGTCCAGCACACGGTCACCGACACACGGTTGAAGCCGGTGGATGTGGTGTCGACATTCACCTGCAATGTGGAGGAGGTGGCGCCCGGCAGGCCGGTGCCGGCCGCCGTGACGGCTGTCACCCAGGCGGTCACGATGGCGCTGGAAGACGCCGTGCCGGAGTAACTGCACAGGGTGCCGCCGGTCTGGTGCGCATACGCTGCCAGCGAAGTCTGCAGATTCGTGGCGCTGCTGCGATCGACGTTCAGCCAGATGTTGTCCAACAGTTGATCGGTGAGATTGGCCGCCTCGATGCGATAGCGCGCATCGGACTGCGCCGAAATGGCCGACGCCTGCATGCCGACCAAGGCCAGGATGCCCAGCGAAAAGATCAGGATGCCGAGCAAGGCTTCGATCAGGAACGAGCCGCCCTGCGCGGCGCGCGCGGGTGCGCGGCTGGCGGCATGGATGCGCGCGGTGATTCGCGCAGTGATTCGCGCATTGATTCGCATGGTGCGCGGCGAACTCAGCATTTGCGTGTGTCTCCGGTGGCGGTGACCGCCGGGTCACACATGCGCGCCTGGCCGCCGACCGATACCACCACGCTCAGGCAGCGCATGGGACCGCCTGCGGACTTGCACGTGCCGCCGGCGGGATTGGTAAACGAGAAGGTCGCTGCGGAACCCAGCGTGGTGGCGCCAAGGCCGGTGAAGGTCATCGACGAGACGGTGCCGCTGACGGCGACCGACGGCGTGGAAGTCTGTCCGGAGCCCTCCGCGGCATTCTTGCCTTCGATGAAGGTGTAGACCAGGCTGGTCGGGTCCTGCACGAGGACCAGCCAGTTGCGTCCCGTGGTACTGGCGGTCGCCGTCTGGGTGCTGGTGGTATCGCCGGCATCATCAGTCAGAATGAACTGGACCTGCGCATTGCGCTTCACGGCCTCGGCGCGCGCGGTCTGGATGCCGGCGTGGAAGGTCTCGGCCGTGGAACGCAGTTTGGAGTTCTGGATGAAGGTGCTGAATGCCGGCACGCCCATCATCAGCAGGAAGGCCATGATCGCCAGGCCAATCATGAGTTCGACCAGCGTGAAACCGCGTCGCCGCAGCGGCGCACCGCCATCGCGACGCACGGCCAACACCCTGAACAGGGCGCTTGAGTTCAGCACGAGCCATCCTTCTTGACCACCCAGCAGCTCGATCCCGACCCGGTCCAGGTGGAGGGCAGGCCGGTGGTGGTGCGGGTGTTGGATTCGTTGATGGTGTAGACGAACCCGACCATGCTGCTGATGCCGGTGGCGGTGACGGTGTAGCCGGTGGTGCTTTGCCCCGAGCAGGCAAAGGTGAAATTGGTGGTGGCCGTGGGGGTGGGGGCGACGGTGCCGCTGCTACAGGCGCCGACGTAGGTGCGGTTGTCCTGGAAGAACTGTTCCATCTTCACGCGCATGTCGGACAAGGACGAGATGGCCTCGGTGATCTTGCCGCGTCGCACGTAGTCGGTATAGGAGGGGATGGCGATGGCGGAAAGGATGGCCACGATCACGACCACAATCATCACTTCAACCAGGGTAAAACCGCGCTGTGTATTCATTTGAATCTCCTGTGATGGAAATATTACGGAATTGGTTGTGCAATTTCATCATTTTCCGACGAAAGGCCGATGCAGGGAATGAGTGGCAGTCGCCGCTTGCAGGAGCGGTAATAGTGCACACTTTTTACGGGGTTTCCCGCTGCGCGCCGTTGGACAGGCTGAGCCGGCGGCGATGGGACAATGCCGGGGCGCGGTCGGCGCGGGCGCCTGCCCCGGGGCTCTCGGTCTGACCCTGAAAAAAACAGGGGGAATTTGCCCGGAAAGGCGCGCCAGATGGCGTTCTACAAGAGGTTTCGTTCCCGGCCTCGGGCGTTGGTCGGGGCGGTTTGCGTGGTTAGACACCGTCCGGGCTGACCAGTAGAATGCCGCCCATGAACACAGTCCCCAGCAG
>CANIIN010000192.1 GCA_947467405.1 Betaproteobacteria bacterium
CCTCCTCTTCGCGACGACGGGTCTCTTCGGCGACTCGCCGGGCACGCTCCTCTTCCGCCTGGCGCGCCTTTTCTTCAGCTTCGATGCGCGTCCGTTCAGCAGCCTCCCTGCGCGCCGCTTCCTGGCTGGCGCGGGCCGCCTCTTCGGCCGCCTTCAATTCAGCTTCCCGAGCCTTCGCGGCGGCAGCTGCCTTGGCCTCAGCCTCGGCCAGCAGGCGCGCTTTCAATGCAGCCTCGAGCTTTGCCTTGGTCTCGTCTTCGGCACGCGCCTTGGCTTCGGCGGCCTGCGCCTTGGCGCCAGCTGCCTCGAGAGCTCTTTTTTCGGCAGCTTCCCTGGCGGCACGCGCAGCGTCGGCCGCTGCGGCCGGCGGCGCTGCGCTGGGCGCGGTGGGTCTGGCGACTACCTTGGTGAAATCAAGATCATCGTCGTCTTCCGCCGTGCTTTCCACAGGCTGGGGTGCTGCGGGGCTCTGCGAGGCACTTGGCGGGACAGTCTTGCGCGCCGAGGCGCCGGACACGAATTCCTTGAGAAAACCCTCCTTGGTCAATCTGACCAGGACTTCGATCATCTTCGCCTCGGGGACCTTGCCGGCCTTCTGCTGCAGATCAGCCACCGTCAGCCTGCCGTCGACTTCCTTGAGCAGGTTGCGCAGATCGCGCGACAAAATGCTCGTCTTGCCCGATGCTTCCATCAGGCCCTTGGCGGTCTTGGTGAATATGGTTTTGCGATCCATGCTGATCCGGCGCTCTACGATTCAGGGGTCACATTGCGACGACAGCCTGCTGCTCCGGCCGATGTCGGCGGGAAGCAAACCCGGGAGGCCATCGCCCCGTGGATGCCGATGTCGACCGGCATGCTCCATATTACCGTGGGCATCCGGCACGATGGGCGAAACAGCGGGCGACTGAAGGAAAAAGTCCGCTTTCGATACCCCGGCAGCGGCCCGTCACGGGCGGGCGATTCGACCCATATCAATGTCACAACCTGTCCACGAAATGGCCCCCCGGCTGGCGCCGTCCTTTCGATTCGGCTTTTTCGAAGGAAATATCAACGACATTCGATTTGCCACGATGCACGGCGGCGGTTACTTTCGCCGCATCACCACACCAAGACTTCAGGGAACCCCGCTCCATGGAAATACTCTCTCTCGAATTCCTGTCCGCACTGATGGCGATCGTCGTCATCGATCTCGTGCTGGCCGGAGACAATGCCATTGTCATCGCGCTGGCGGCCCGCAACGTGCCCAAGCATCTGCAGAAAAAAGCCATCATCTGGGGGACGGTGGGCGCGATCGCGGTCCGCACCACTATGACAGTTGCCGTGGTCTGGTTGCTCGGCATACCCGGCCTCATGCTGGCGGGCGGCGCCCTGCTGGTGTGGATCGCCTACAAGTTGCTGGTTCCCGAGGCCCCCGGCGATGGCGAGGCAAAGATCAGTGCCGCCAACAGCTTTGCCGGCGCCATCCGCACCGTCATCGTGGCCGACCTGGTGATGGGACTGGACAACGTGCTGGCAGTGGCCGGCGCGGCGCACGGCAGCTTTGCGCTGGTCGCCATCGGCCTGCTGATCAGCATTCCCATCGTCGTGTGGGGAAGCACCCTGCTGCTCAAGTTCATCGAGCGCTTCCCCGGTTTCATCTACGTCGGCGCGGGCGTTCTGGCAATCACTGCAGCCAAGATGATGTCCTCCGAGCCGTTCGTGAAGGATGCGCTCGCAGCTTACGACTGGACGACGCCGTTGCTCTACGCAGTCACGGTCGCCGGCGTGCTGTGGAGCGGATTTGCCGCCAGTCGCCGCCAGCTTGCCCGGGACATCGACGGCCTGCAGCGCGTCATGCCGTCAGGCGGTGCCCCCGCCGTAGCGGGAATCGAAACGGCTGCATCGAGACACGCTTCCAACGCATCCCATCACGCCGCTGCAGCGGCATCCTCAGGAGGTCATGCCGTCATGAAAGTTCTCATTCCCGTCGATGGTTCACCCAACACCCGCCATGCCCTGCAGCGCGTCGTCGAAGAGTTCGTGCGCCGTCCGGGCATGGAAGTGCATCTGCTGAACGTCCAGCCGGTGTTCTCGCGGCACATATCTCGATTCGTGAAGCGCCGCAACCTGAACGCCTGGCAGCAGGACGAAGCGCAGCGCGCACTGCGTCCGGCCCGTCAGTGGCTGTCAAAGCAGACCATTCCCTTCACCGCGCATGTGGAGACCGGGCGCAAGGCGGAACTGATCGCGGAGACTGCCGAGCGTCTGCAGTGCGACCACATCGTGATGGGCACGGCGCGCAAGAATTCACTCACGCGCATGCTGCAGGACTCGGTGACCAACAAGGTGCTGGAACTGACCCGCGTGCCGGTCGAAGTGGTCTCCGGCGCGTCAATCTCGAAGCTGGAACGCTACGGTTTGCCGGCGGGCATCGGGGCGATCATCGGCGTGTTGGCGCTGGCAGCCGCGGACTGACCCGCATTGACCTGGGCAAGGTCCCTGACACCTGAAGACGCCAGGGAATTGCCGGCGTCAGGAAAGCGGTCGTGCGGCTTTGGCCCGGGGTAGAATCGTCGTGTGACCCGCGCTCGACCATCCAACCGCACCGCACCGTTCGCCCCGATCTACCGCAGCGCTTCGTTGCGCGAGGTCGAGTCCGCTGCCCAGTCGCAGCAACCCCGACCCAGCCTGATGGAGCGCGCCGGCCTTGCTGCCGCCCGGCTGGCGCAGTCGCTGCTGGACGAACGCGGACGGCGGGTGCTGGTGGTTGCCGGGCCAGGCAACAACGGCGGCGATGCCTTCGAGGCCGCCACCCACCTCAAGAATGCATTCCTGCGCGTGACGCTGGTATTCGCCGGCGACTTGTCGCACTTGCCGGCGGACGCGGCTGCAGCCAGCCGCAAGTGGAATGCCTGCGGCGGCATCACCATCACCGAGATTCCGCAGGACCAGCGCTGGGATCTGGTCATCGACGGCCTGTTCGGCATGGGTCTGTCGCGCGCGCTCGAGGGCCGCATGGCGGAACTCGTGTCGCGTATCAACGGCATTCGCGCTGCGACAGGCTGCCGGGTGCTCGCGCTGGATGTGCCCAGTGGTCTCGACAGCGACACCGGCGTCGTGCGTGGCACCGCCGTGCGCGCCTCGCACACGCTGACCTTCATCGCCCGAAAGCCGGGCCTGCTGACCCTGGACGGTCCGGACCATTGCGGACACCTGGAATGTGCCGATATCGGTCTGGACCCCGCTTCCCTCCGGGCGCCTGAAGGGGGACTGCTGGACCACACCGTTCGTGGCGGCCTGCCGGCCCGTCCGAAGAACTTCCACAAAGGCCACGCCGGCAATGTCGTCGTGATAGGCGGCGCCGCTGGCATGGTCGGCGCCGTGCTGATCGCCGGACGTGCCGCCCTGCAAAGCGGTACAGGAAAGGTTTTCGTCGGTACCCTGGCTGCGGATGCGCCGGCACTCGACCTGCTGCAACCGGAACTCATGTTCCGTTCCGCGCGCAACGCAATGAAAGAGGACGGCGTGCTGCTGGTAGGCCCGGGACTGGGCAAGGATCGCGCCGCCGCCACACTGCTTCGTGAGGCCATCGCGTCCTCCCGCACGCTGGTGCTGGACGCCGACGCACTGAACCTCGTGTCGGAGCATCCCGCCACACGCGCATCCGTTCATCGCCGCGGAGCGGCAACGCTCATGACGCCGCATCCAGCCGAAGCGGCACGGCTGCTCAGGACAACCACGGCGGAAGTACAGCAGGACCGGGTCGCCGCAGCGCTCGCGCTGGCCGATCGTTACAACAGTTTCGTGGTGCTGAAGGGCAATGGCAGTGTGCTCGCTCAACCGGTTGTCGCAGGCCAGGAGACCGGCCAGCGCTGGTGGATCAATGCCACCGGCAATTCCGGCATGGCCAGCGCCGGAATGGGCGACGCGCTGGGCGGATTGCTGGCCAGTTTCCTGGCACAGGGCATGGCACCGCTGCACGCCCTGCAACTGGCGGTGTGGCTGCACGGCGCCGCCGCCGACAGGCTGTGCGATGCCGACTCGAACGGCAAAGGGCCCCTGGGCATGACCGCCAGCGACGTGATTGCACAAGCGCGACAGCTCCTGAACAGTTCTCAGGCCTGATGAAAATCCATTGAACGTCCGGCCGCGCCGGCACGCCTTTCCTCTGCCATTCACCCGACACCGGCATCTGTCTGGCAACACGTCGCCGTTCAATCCCGATATCAACCAACGCAGGACGTCATGAATCGTCAATTGCTCATCGATGCACGTTTCTTCCTCGGCAAGGCCTGGGAACTCTCCAAGCCGTACTGGAAATCCGATGAGCGCGGTCGCGCCTGGGGCCTCTTGATCGCCATCGTCGTCCTGACTCTCGGCCTGGTTTACCTTGATGTGCTGTTCAACAACTGGAACCGCGAGTTCTACAACGCCCTCGAACAGAAGAACTACGCCGACTTCAAGGACCTGATCCTGTATTTCTCCCTGCTGGCGGTGATGTTCATGGTGGCGGCGATCTACAAGCTCTATCTGACGCAGATGCTCACCATGCGCTGGCGGGTCTGGCTGACCGAGCAGTATCTGGCCGAATGGCTGGATCGCCAAGTCTACTACCGCCTGCAACTCGAATCGCACGGCACCGACAACCCGGATCAGCGCATCGCGGACGACCTGCGGCTGTTTACCGAGGGCACGCTGACACTGGGCCTTGGCCTGCTCTCGTCGATCGTGACGCTGGTTTCGTTCATCTCCATCCTGTGGGCGGTGTCGGGTCCGCTCGAAATCATGGGAATCAACGTGCCGGGTTACATGGTCTGGGCCGCGCTGATCTACGCTGTCCTGGGCAGCATCGTCACCCATTACGTGGGCCGGCCGCTGGTGGGCCTGAACTTCCAGCAGGAACGCTTCGAGGCCGACTTCCGCTACAGCCTGGTGCGCCTGCGCGAGAACGCCGAGGGCGTGGCGTTGTATCGCGGCGAAGAGACCGAACGCAAGGGACTGCTGTCGCGATTCGAACTGGTGCGCGGCAACTGGTGGGAACTCATGCGTTACACCAAGCGTCTGACCACGTTTACCTCGGGCTACGGCCAGATTGCCATCATCTTCCCGTTCGTCGTGGCCGCACCGCGCTATTTCTCGGGGGCGATGACACTGGGCGGCATGATGCAGATCGCCTCGGCCTTCGGCCAGGTGCAGACCGCCCTGTCGTGGCTCGTGAACAGCTACTCGAACATCGCCAACTGGAAAGCCAGCGTCGATCGTCTGCTGACCTTTCAATCGGCACTCGATCAGGCTGCGGCCGAAGCCGATGCCCATACCGGCATCCAGGTGGCGCAAGCGGCGGACGGCAAGGCGACTGACATCACGGCCGGGCCTATCGAACTGGCGTTGCCCGGCGGCCAGGCGCTGATGAGCGCCGATGGACTGTCATTCGCGCGCGGCGACCGCACCCTGATCTCCGGCCCATCCGGCTGCGGCAAGAGCACCTTGTTCCGCGCCGTAGCCGGCATCTGGCCCTATGGCTCGGGGACCGTGGAAATTCCGCAAGGCGCGCGCGTGCTGTTCCTGCCGCAGAAGCCGTACATTCCGATCGGCACGCTGCGTGATGCCGTGTCGTTCCCGGCAGCGGCGGGCACCTTCAGCGACGATGTCATCCGGCAGGCGCTGGGCGACTCCCTCCTGCCGGACATGCAGCCTCATCTGGACGATACGCAGAACTGGTCCATGTCTATGAGCGGCGGGGAGCAGCAGCGACTGGCCGTGGCACGCGCACTGCTGCATCGGCCGGACTTCCTGTTCCTCGACGAAGCCACTGCATCCATGGACGAGGCCGGCGAGGCCCATGTCTACCGGATGCTGCGCGAAAAACTGCCGCAGGCCGCCATCATCAGCATCGC
>CANIIN010000193.1 GCA_947467405.1 Betaproteobacteria bacterium
ACCGGGCAGGTGCAGGTGATGTCGCCCACGGTGCGAAAGCGCACCGCGACTTCCTCGATCTGCTCGCCCTCGGCCGGCGGCGTCAGGCGCGTCACCGGCACCAAGAGGCCGTTGCGGCGGATCACCGGGCGGCGATGCGTGTAATAGATGTCCGGGACGGCGATCTTCTCGCGCTCGATGTACTGCCACACATCGAGTTCGGTCCAGTTGCTGATCGGGAACACGCGCATGTGCTCGCCCTTGTGCACGCGGGTGTTGTACAGGTTCCACAGTTCGGGACGCTGGTTCTTCGGGTCCCACTGGCCGAACTCGTCGCGGAACGAGAACATGCGTTCCTTGGCGCGGGCCTTTTCCTCGTCGCGGCGCGCGCCGCCGATGGCGGCATCGAAACCGAATTCCTCGATGGCTTCCAGCAGCGTGACCGACTGCGCGGCGTTGCGGCTGTCGGTTTCCTTGTGCAGGCGCACCGTGCCGCGTTTCATGGAATCCTCGACCGAGCGCACCAGCAGCCGCTCGCCCAGTTCGGCGGCGCGCAGGTCGCGAAAGGCGATGACTTCGTCGAAGTTGTGGCCGGTGTCGATGTGCAGCAGCGGGAACGGGAACTTGGCCGGACGGAAGGCCTTTTCCGCGAGGCGCAGCAGGATGATGGAATCCTTGCCGCCGGAGAAGAACAGTACCGGATTGGCGCATTCGCCGGCGACTTCGCGCAGGATGTGGATGGCTTCCGATTCCAGCCAGTTGAGATGGCTGCGCGTCGGCAGATCATGCAGTGCGCTCGCGGGCGGGCGCTGCGTGACGGAGGTTTGTGCCGTGGCGGTGCTCATGATCAGCCTGCCTTCGAACGAACGAGGTTGCCTTCCGGCCCGACGTGCAGGCCGCATTCTTTTGCGCTTTCACCAAATAGCGGTTGTTCCCACCACCAGCGTCCGGCGCGCACGTCTTCGCCGGCCACCACCGGGCGCGAGCACGGCGCGCAGCCAATCGAGCGGTAGCCCTGCTCGTAGAGCGCGTTGTAGGGCACGTCGAAGGCGCGCAGGTAGGCCCACACGTCCTCTTCGCGCCAGTCGGCGAGCGGATTGAATTTCTCGATGCCGTATGCCGCATCGAAACTCTGCACCGCCACCTCGGCGCGCGTGACCGATTGTTCACGGCGCAGGCCGGTGAGCCAGGCCTTCTTGCCGGCCAGCGCACGCTTCAGCGGCTCGACCTTGCGGATGTCGCAGCAGCCCTTGCGCAGGTCCACGCTTTCGTAGAAGGCGTCGCGACCGTGCACCGTGATGTACTCGGTGACCGCAGCGGCCTGCGGGCGGTAGACGTTCACCGCGTAGCCGTACTTGCTAATGATGGCGTCGACCAGCGCCAGCGTATCGCCGTGCATGCGGCCGGTGTCGAGGGTGAAGACTTCGATTCTGTGCTGGCCGCGCAGGATGGCGTCGGTGACCACCATGTCCTCGATGGACAGGCTGGAGGCCAGCGTCGAAGCCGGGAACTCGGCGGCGATGCGCGCCAGCAGCGTCTTCAACGCTGCGACCTTGTCAGCCAGGGCTGGCGACAGCGCAGCGGGGGCGGGAGACAGGGAGGTTGTGCTCATGATCGATCCTGTATTTCTGGAGGTGAAGTGCAATCAGCCTGCGCGGCGACGGAATAGCGGCAACGGTTGGTCCACTGACGCCTGATAGGCCAGTGGCAGTTCTTCCAGCGCCTTGATGGTGTCGTCGACGTCCTGGTCGTCGCGCAGCGCGAAGCTGTCGATGCCGCAGCGATGCATGCCCAGCACCAGGTCGCGGAACACCTCGCCGATGGCGCGCAGTTCACCCTGGTAGCCGTAGCGCTCACGCAGCAGGCGTGCCGTGGACAGGCTGCGACCGTCGCCGAACTTGGGGAAATTCAGCGCGATTAACGGCAGGCTCAAAGCATCGGCCGCGATGAGGTCTGCGCCCTCGTGCGCATCCAGCCACACGCCGGTGCGGCCTTGGCGTGCAAGCAGCGCGTCCTTCTGTTGTTGCCATTGCGCCAGCGGCACGATGGCGTCGCCCTCGGCTGGAACGGCGGTGAACGTGACTTCCGCCTCGCCCTCGGCGGGGACGGGTTTGAACAGCTGCCAGCTGTCGGTTGCGGCGCGGCGATTCTGGATCAATTTCATGCCGGCACACTGAGGGCGGGGGCCGTGGAGCCGCTGGCGGCCGCCTTGGCCGACTGCGCTCCATAGACGGACTCTTTGAAGGGTTCGATGCCGATGCGGTGAACCACGTCGATGAAGCGTTCGGCGTCGCTGTCGCGGCGCGCCAGGTAGCACTCGATCAGGCGCTCGATCACGTCGGGCACGTCGGCGCGGGCAAAAGCGCGTCCCAGCACCTTGCCGATGGCGGCGCCAAGGGGATTGCGGATTTGGCCTTGCCTGGTTTCCCCCTGGTTCCCGCCGATCTCGATCTGATACCACTCCTCGCTGTTCTTGTCGACGCCGAGGATGCCGATGTGTCCCACGTGGTGGTGGCCGCAGGCGTTGATGCAGCCGGAAATATTCAGGTCCAGTTCGCCGATGTCGTGCAGGTAATCCAGATCGTCGAAACGTTCCTGAATGGCCGCCGCCACCGGGATGGACTTGGCGTTGGCCAGTGCGCAGAAATCGCCGCCCGGGCAGCAGATGATGTTGGTGAGCAGGCCGATATTCGGCGTGGCGAAGCCGATGGCCTTGGCCTTTTCCCACAGCGCGAACAGTTCCGACTGGCGCACGTCGGCGAGGATCAGGTTCTGCTCGTGCGACACGCGCAGTTCGCCGAATGAATACTGATCGGCCAGGTCGGCGACGGCATCCATCTGCGCCGAGGTGGCATCGCCGGTGGGAACGCCGGTCTTCTTCAGCGACAGCGTGACCGCGGCGTAGCCCGGCACCTTGTGCGCCTGCACGTTGCGCTGATGCCAGTTGCGGAAAGCCGTGTCGGACTCGAGTTGCCGCTTCAGTCCGGCGTCTGCGGCCGGCAGTGACAGGTAAGCCACCTTCGGGAAGCGCGCTTCGACGCGCTGCACTTCGGCGTCGGTCAGCGTATTCGGGCCGTCCTTCAGCAGCGCCCATTCCGCTTCGACCTTGGCGCGGAATGTCTCCAGGCCGGTTTCCTTGACCAGAATCTTGATGCGCGCCTTGTACGGGTTGTCGCGGCGCCCGTTGCGGTTATACACGCGCAGTGCGGCCTCCAGATAGGTGAGCAGGTGCTGCCAGGGCAGGAACTCGCGCACCACCGGTCCGATGATGGGCGTGCGACCGAGGCCGCCGCCGATGACCACGCGGAAGCCGATCTCGCCCTGCTCGTTTTTCACCGCATGCAGGCCGATGTCGTGGACGTGCGTCGCGACCCGGTCGGAAGTCGCGCCGTTCACGGCGATCTTGAACTTGCGCGGCAGCCAGTTGAATTCGGGGTGGAAGGTCGACCACTGGCGGATGATTTCGCACCACACGAAGGAATCGACGATCTCGTCCTGCGCCACGCCGCCGAAATGATCGGCGGTGATGTTGCGCACGCAATTGCCCGAGGTCTGGATGGCATGCATCTGCACCGTGGCGAGGTCGGCGAGGATGTCCGGCACCTCTTCAAGTTTCGGCCAGTTGTACTGGATGTTCTGGCGCGTGCTGAAGTGGCCGTAGTCGCGGTCGTACTTGCGCGCGATATGCGCCAGCATGCGCAACTGCTTCGAGGACAGGATGCCGTAGGGAATGGCGACGCGCAGCATGGGCGCGTAGCGCTGCACGTACAGGCCGTTCCGGAGTCGCAGCTGGCGGAACTCGTCCTCGCCCAGCTTGCCGGCGAGAAAGCGTTCGGTCTGGCCGCGGAACTGGGCCACGCGCTGGTCGACAACGCGTTGATCGATTTCGTCGTAGATGTACATGGAGTCGTTATTCCGTTGGTTTTCTTGTGCTGATTCCTACAGAGCGAGCTTGGCCCCGATCACCACCAGCATGGTGGCGAGCAGGCCGCGCAGGACTCGTTCGGGAAGATGGTGGCCGATGGTGCTGCCGATCCAGATGCCGGGCAGCGAACCGATCAACAGACTGGCGAGAAGTGTCCAGTTGACTGCGCCGGTTGCGGCATGGCCGAGACCGGCCACCAGCGTAAGGGGCACGGCGTGCGCGATGTCGGTGCCGACAATGCGCACGACCGACAGATGCGGCGCGATGAACGTGAGCGCGGTCACGCCGAGCGCCCCGGCGCCCACCGATGACAGCGTAACCAGCACCCCCAGCACGGCGCCGATCGCCACGGCACAGGCCTTGGAGTGCTGGGCCACGATACGCGGGCTCTGGCGCTTCGCCACACTGCGCAGCTTCTCGCGGAACACCAGCGCCAGCGCGGTGAGGATGAGCGCGAAGCCGAGCGCCGTGCTCATGATGGCGCTCAACCTGGCATGGTCGAAGGACAGCGTTTGCAGCAGGACGATGGTCAGCACCGCCATGGGCAGGCTGCCCAGGGCGAGGTGGCCAACCAGTTGCCACTCGATATTTCCGCGGCGCTGATGGGCCCAGATGCCGCCGGCCTTGGTGATGGCGGCATATAGCAGGTCGGTGGCGACTGCCGTGGTCGGGGCGATGCCGAAGAACAGCACCAGTAGCGGCGTCATGAGCGAACCACCGCCCACGCCGGTGATGCCGACGATGCCGCCAACCAGAAAACCCGACAGGATGTAGATGCCGTCGATCATGTTTTGTTGCTTTGCAGCACGCACTTTGGCGTGTGCTGCTGATTGCCTTGACAGAGGGGAGTCGAATCATAATAAACTGTGCTTATAACCAAAAATAACAAAAAGTCATAAGCTTATAACTTGGTGGAATATGAACTTTCAGCAACTCCGTTACGTCCGGGAGGCCGTCCGGCAGGGTTTGAACCTGACTGAGGTAGCCAATCGCCTGTTTACCTCGCAGCCCGGCGTGTCCAAGCAGATTCGCGAGCTCGAGGACGAGTTGGGCATCGAGATCTTCGTGCGCCGCGGAAAACGGTTGGTGGCGCTGACCGAACCGGGCAAGGCGGTGGTCAAAATCGTCGATCGGGTGCTGCTCGAGGCGGAGAACCTCAAGGAAGTCGGCCGCGAATTCAAGGACGAGCAGGCGGGAACCTTGGTGGTGGCGACCACTCACACGCAGGCGCGTTACGCGCTGCCGCGCATGGTGCCGGCGTTCAAGAAGCGCTTTCCCAAGCTGCGTCTGGTGCTGCAGCAGGGCAGTCCGCCCCATCTGGCCGAAATGGTGATTGCCGGCGATGCCGACATCGCCATCGCTACCGAGGCGCTGGACCATTACCCGCAGCTGCTGGCGTTGCCTGGCTACAGTTGGCACCACAGTGTCGTGGTGCCGGCCAATCATCCCCTGCTGAAAGCCGGCAAGCTGTCGCTGGACGAACTGGCCAAGTATCCGATCATCACTTACGACACGGCCTTTACCGGTCGCTCGCACATCGACGAGGCGTTCACGGCGCGCGGCTTGGCCACCGACATCGTACTCACCGCCATCGACGCCGACGTGATCAAGACCTATGTCGAACTCGGTCTCGGCGTGGGCATCGTGGCCTCCATGGCCTATGAGGCCAAGCGCGACCGCAACCTGCGCGCCATCGAGGCCAGCCACCTGTTCCGGTCCAGCACCACGCGGGTGGCCATCCGCCGCGGCACCTTCCTGCGCGGTTATACCTATGCCTTCATTGAACTCTTTGCCTCACAACTGACCAAGAACGTGATCGACAAGTCCATGGCCGGCGAGGCCGATCAGTACGATCTGTGAGGCGTGAGGCGTGAGGCGTGATGCGTGAGGCGTGAGGCGTAAGGCGTAAGGCGTAAGGCGTAAGCGGACCGCATGCGGGCCTGCGGTAGAATG
>CANIIN010000194.1 GCA_947467405.1 Betaproteobacteria bacterium
AAAGAACAAGATTTCGATGTGCATTGGTTGCCATGGAATTCCTGAATACAAGACCGTGTATCCGGATGTCTACAAGGTGCCGAAGATCGGCGGCCAGTATCCCCAATACATCGTTGCCGCCCTCAAGGCATACCGTGCCGGAGACCGCAATCACCCCAGCATGCGGGGTATCGGCGGGCAGTTGAGCGATCAGGACATGGCCGATCTCGCGGCTTATTACGGCAAGAACGACGGAGGCAGCGCCAAATGACATCCAACCTGTTGAAGCAAGTCATGTTCGCCACGCTGGCTTCATTCATGGCCTTCGGTTCTTTTTCCGCGATGGCACGCGGCGACGCTGCTGCGGGTCAGGCCAAGGTCAAGCAGGTCTGCGCCGCCTGCCACGGTGAAAATGGCGACAAGCCCCTGCAGCCGGAATATCCGGTGCTGGCCGGTCAGCACGCCGATTACCTGGTCAACGCGCTGAAGTCCTACAAGTCCGGTGCACGCAAGAACGCCATCATGGGCGGGCAGGCGGCGACCTTGTCGGCCAAGGACATGCTGGATGTGGCTGCCTGGTTTGCATCGCAAAAGTCGTCCTTGCAATCGAAGCGCTAGGCCAGACCTGCGCGGCAGCTTGGCCACCAATGAAAACGGCGCACTTCGGTGCGCCGTTTTCATTGGTGGCGAATGCGGGGAGTGCGTGGCGGAATCCTTGACTGATCAGCGTTTGCGGATGCAGTCGAGGTAGGCATCGGCATCGGGAGGCGCGGCGTCACGTTGAGAGCGCCAAACGGTCTCACCAAGACAATCGAGGACGTCATGGAGCGCGTCATGGCGGTTGCCGCGACTTTTCAGCAGGCGCGAGAATTCCGCGCTGATGCCGGGCGGCTGGTTGATGGACAACTGCTCTTCGACGGCCAGGTGCAGGCTGAGGTGCAGAAAGGGATTGGCCTGGGCCGTTTCCGGCGTGTATTCGCGCTCCAATGCACCGACCGTGTCCGTCAGCAAGCTGTGGCACTCAGGATGCAGAAGGATGATGTCGATGGCCTTGGTTTCCAGCCCTTCCAGAGGAATGCTCTGGCGGTACTTCGTCCAGGTGTCGCAGAAGAATTGTCGAACCTGATCTCGTGACGGGTTGTACATGCGGTCTCAATTTGAATGCGGGTGGATATTCATGTGCCCACCCATTTCTTGGTGCCTCTGACCGGCTTCGAGGTCTCCGAGAACTTGCCCCTGAATTCACACTGTTCGCGAATGATGCAGGTCGGGCAGTCGGGAGTGCGGGCCTTGCAGACATAGCGGCCATGCAGGATCAGCCAGTGATGGGCATCCTGCTTGAATTCGTCGGGTACGAACTTCAGCAGGCGGGTCTCCACCTGCGTCACATCCTTGCCGGGCGCGAGGCCGGTGCGGTTCGATATGCGAAAGATATGCGTATCGACCGCGATGGTAGGCTGGCCGAAAGCGGTATTCAGGACGACGTTGGCCGTCTTGCGTCCGACGCCGGGCAGCGCCTCCAGCGCCTCTCGTGACGAGGGAACTTCGCCGCCATGCTGGGCGAGCAATTCGCGGCAAGTCTGGATGACATGCTTTGCCTTGGAGCGGAACAGACCGATCGTCTTGATGTACTCGATCAGCCCCTTTTCACCCAGTTTCACCATGGCTTGAGGTGTTCCAGCGTCACGGAACAGCGCGCGTGTTGCGGCGTTGACGCTCTTGTCGGTCGCCTGGGCGGAAAGCACCACGGCGATCAGCAACTGGAACGGGTTGTCGTACAGCAATTCCGTGGTGGGGTGCGGGTTGGCAGACCGCAGCAGTTCGAATATTCGCCGGCGCTTGTCGGGGTTCATGGATCAGTCGCTGCGGTCTGGTTTGCCGTTGGCGGCACTGTCCATCCTGGCCGACCCAGTGCGCTGGAGACGCGCGCGCTCCATGGCTGCCTGGATCAGCGCGCGCTTGCGATCGTTGTCCGGCCCGTTGCTCTGACGCTTTTCGGCAAGGGACCTGGCGTGCGCTTCACTCTCGGCCAGCAAGCGCGATGTGCGCTTGTCGAACCGCTCTCGTGCCGCGTCGGCGCGGGCGCCATCCCACAGCTGGTCTTCTCCAGTCGCTGGAACCATCGTGATGCAGTCGACCGGGCAGGGCGCTATGCACAGGTCGCAGCCGCTGCACAGCGTCGTCAGCACGGTGTGCATGTATTTCGGGCCGCCCACGATGGCGTCCACCGGGCAGGCCTGAATGCACAGCGTGCAGCCGATGCACAACGCCTCGTCGATCAGTGCCACATGGCGCGGCTTTTCGATTCCGTTGGCAGGATTGAGCGGTTTTGAGGGGCGGTTCAGCAGGGCCGCCAGTTTGATGATGCCTGCCGCGCCACCGGGGGGGCACTGGTTGATGTCTGCTTCGCCGAGCGCGATGGCTTCGGCGTAGCGACGGCAGGCGGGGTAGCCGCATTTTGTGCACTGGGTCTGCGGCAGGATGGCGTCGATGCGCTCGATCGAGTCGCTCGCCAGGGCTGCAATGGTGGCTTGTACCGCGCCGTCCTTGTTCATTCGCTGGTCGCCGTGGCCTACAACCCGTTGACGATGTCGGCAACGACATCAGGTCCGCGGTAGACGAGCCCGCAATACAGTTGCAGCAGAGTCGCACCGGCAGCCAGCTTGTCTCTGGCATGCTGTGCGTCCATGATCCCGCCCACGCCGATGATGGGCAGGGAGCCGTCCAGGGCTCGGGCCAGCTTGCGGATGACATCGGTGGATGTGTCGCGCAACGGTGCGCCGGACAGTCCGCCTTCCTCATTGCCATGCGGCAATCCGCGCACGCTGTCGCGCGACAGGGTCGTGTTGGTGGCGATGATGGCGTCCATCTTCTGTTCAACCGCTGTTCTGGCCATGACCTCGATCTCGATGTCGGACAGATCGGGGGCTATCTTGAGCGCGAGCGCAACCCGCCGACCATGGCGCTGCGACAGTTCCTCACGCTTCCGGTACAGGGCGTCTAGCAACGGGCCGAGTTCCGCGGCAGATTGCAGTTGACGCAAATTGGGCGTGTTGGGCGACGAGACATTGATGGTGGCGAAGTGCGCATGCGGGTAGATCTTTTCGAGGCAGATTGCGTAGTCATCAACGGCGCGATCGAGCGGCGTCTCCTTGTTCTTGCCGAGATTCACTCCGAGAATTCCGCCATAGGTGGCGCGGCGCAGATTTTCGACAAATTGCTCAATCCCGACGCTGTTGAACCCGAAGCGGTTGATGATGGCTTCCTGTTCGGGCAGGCGAAACACGCGGGGACGCGGATTGCCCGGCTGCGGTCGCGGCGTGACGCCGCCGATTTCAAGAAAACCGAACCCGAGGGAACCCAACGCGTCGACGTATTCGGCATGCTTGTCCAGTCCTGCTGCAAGGCCTAGAGGATTGGGGAAATTCAGTCCCATCACCTGCACCGGCTTCGGCTTGACGGATTTGACCAGCAAACGTGTCAGACCGGCACGGTGGGCAAGCTTCAGGCCCTGCAGGCTGGCGACGTGCGCGGTTTCAGGGTCGAGCTGGAAGAGGAGCGGACGAGCGGCTTGATAGAGCATGCGGGCATTTTACCTGCAAGCGGTCGTGCTCAGAGGCGAGACCGACCGTCCGCGACGTTATTCGTCGGCAATTCTCTTGCGCCAGATAACCTCGATGGCGCATTCCGCCACGGGAGTCCTCGTCTGATCGAATTCGCGCTGACGCAGGTCTTCCCGATAGAAGTCCCGCTGCAGGACAAGTCTCTCCAGTTCAAGCCGATTGTAGAACTCCATGACGAGGTCGACGACGTTGATGGAGCGGGGTGACCAGCTTTTCACCTTGGCAATGGTGAAGGTCCATTTATGTGCCGGATTGCGGCGACTTGGCCATTGCCCCATTTCGTAGAGATCCTCATCGGGAACGGTCACGATGATGAATCCCCCCGGCTTGACTACGCGCGACCAGTTGTGCAGTGCTTCGCTGACGTCCTCCATGTCCTCGAGGCTGTGGCTTGCATGCACGAAATCGACGGCATTGTCGGGTACGCCCTGCAGGTATTGGCCGTCTCCGTCTTCCATATCCCAGGTTCGTACTTCCGTCATGCGCGGGAATGCGCCGATGTACTGTGCCAGCGGATCGGGTTTTCCACCAATATCGATGCCCTTGCCGACAAAGTATCTGTTGTGAAATGCTCCGTCGTAGTAGCGACGCTTGGCAGCTTTGCTTTGTTCGTGCATTCGAACTCTCTTTCAATGCCGTTCTGTAGGAGTCAGGCCTGCGAGCGCCTGCCTTACGCTGTGAATAACGCCATCCCAGTCTCCCGGTTTCCGTTGCCTGAATAGTCGCGCCGACGGATACCACGGGCTGTCTTCGCGATTCTCCATCCAGCGCCAATCTGCATGGGCCGCGAGCAGAATCCACGTCGGCTTGCCCATCGCCCCGGCGAGATGGGCAACCGCCGTATCCACCGTGATGACCAGATCCAACCTGGATATCAATGCAGCGGTATCGGAAAAGTCCCTGAGTTCTGCCCCGAAGTGCAGCATGTTCTTCGCGCCTTCCAGCGCGATTGAGTCGCTATCGCGTACCTGGTCCTGCAGACTGAAAAGGCCTATGCCTGGCGTATCGAATGCAGGCAGCAGCTTTTCCAATGCAATCGAGCGTTCATGATCCCGCTTGTGCTGGGCATTTCCGGACCACGCCAGTCCTATCGATAGTAGTGGGAGGGCGCCCAGTTTTTCCGTCCACGATCTGATCGCAGCTTCGGGTGCATGCAGGTACGGCACTAGAGTTGGAATGGAGCCAATCCGAGTCTTGAAGGCCAGTGGCAGGCTCAGCAGCGGACAATGAAAGTCAAAATCGGGCACGAGTTCCTTGTAGGTCAGTACCTTGTGCACGCCAGGCAGGTTTGCAACCAGTGAGATCAGCGGGGGTTGGACTGCCAGTATGACGGTCGCACCCGATCTGGATACTTCGGTCGCGTAGCGACAGAACTGAATGGTGTCCCCCAGACCCTGCTCCGCATGAAGCAGGACTGTCTTGCCGGCGATGTCCTCAGTTCCCAGCCAAAGCGGTCTGGGATAGTTTCTACCCTTGGACGGGAAGTCATCGCACTTCCAGCGCCACTCGTATTGCTGCCATCCGGTCTCGAACTGGCCCAATCTGAGTCGGCACATGCCAGTATTGAAGTGAGCTTTGGCTAGGTCCGGCTGCACTTCGATGGCTTTGGCATATTGCTTGAGTGCTTCGTCATACTGACACTGGACCTCCAGCAGCGCGCCTCGATTGGTGAGGAGCTTGTACGACATCGGGTCAACCATCAGTCCTTCGTCAAACGCCTCCAAGGATTCTTCGGGCCGATTCAGGGCTTGCAGAACGAGAGCGCGGTTGTTGATTGCTGCGACGAAGTCGCGATTCATCGCTATTGCCCGGTCGAAACATTCCAGTGCCTCGTGAAGGCGCCCGGCGGCTTTCAACATGTTTCCCTTCTTCAGGAGTGCCTCTGGCGAATCCGCATACACGAGCGCTGCGCCGGATTTTGTGGCGACATCCGTCGGGGCCCTATAGCCCTGCAAAGATTCTTGTCCGGAGCGCGGAGAATAGGCGCTATAAAGGAAATCGCACACGGAGCGCTTCACAGAATTTAGGAGGCGTTTCATGCGCGAAGTTTATTGCGAATTTCTCCTGCGGGCCACGCCGATTTGGCGTTTGGGAGGCTCACTGATCCTGCAAAGGCTTCCACTGCCCATCCATGTAGCCCTCGATCGGCTTGAATCGCACCTTATAGGCCATCTTGCGGCTGTCGCGGATCCAGTAGCCCAGGTACAGATAATCAAGGCCGAGTTGCCGACATTGCTCGATC
>CANIIN010000195.1 GCA_947467405.1 Betaproteobacteria bacterium
CGACGACATCGACGCCATTGTGTTTTCGCTCGCACCCACCGCCTTCATGGGTGTGGCCGATGCGGACCGATGGGCCATCGACCATATCTTCGGCGCTGGCAAACCGATGCTGCGCGTGCATACCGGTGGCGCAACGGGCGGCTCGGTGGTGCAAGCGGCGTATTCGCTGGTGCGTTCCGGCATGTACCGCACCGTCATGATCGTGGGTGCGGAGCGCATCTCCGAGACGCCAGACGCGCAGAAGGTGCTCAACCAGATTTTCGACCCCTTCTACGAGCGGGATATGCCGCTGCAGACGATCACCTCGGTGGCGCTGATGGCCAACACCTACATGCGGCGGCATGGCATCAAGCAGGAAGACCTGGCGCGGCTGGTCGTGCGCCAGCGTCGCAACGCGCTGCTGAATCCGCATGCCCACCTCAAGGGCGCCATCACGGTCGATGACGTGATGGCGTCGCCCATGATCGCGTACCCCCTCAAGCTTTTCGACGTCTGCCCGCGTTCGTCCGGTGGTGCGGCGATGATCCTTGGCAACATGGATGCGGTGCGCGAGTACCAGACCCGGCCGGCATTCGTCACGGGCACCGGCGCAGTATCCGACTCCAACTGGATCGGTGATCGTATCGTGCCGTCCGCAGAGTATGACTTTATCGACTGGAAGCTGATACGCGTGGCCGGCCGCGCCGCCTTCCAGCGCGCCGGCATCACCGACCCGATTCATCAGGTGCAGGTTGCCGAGGTCTACGATGCTTTCAGCATCCAGGGGCTGACCCAGCTCGAACAACTGGGCTTTTGTGCCGCGGGCACAGGCTTTCTGCTGGAGCGCGAAGGCGCGTGGGAGATGGAGGGTGGTCAGGTCGCGGTATGTCCGTCAGGCGGCACCCTGTGTACTAACCCGATTGCGGTGACCGGACTGGTTCGTGCTATCGAGGCGGCCAACCAGGTCATGGGTACCGCAGGCGGTCATCAGGTTCGCGGCGTCCGCAATGCGATCGCCACCGCAGTGGGCGGCATTGCCCAGTTTCTCACCTGCAGCGTCTTCAGCACCCAACCTCACGAAGAACACTGAAATGTCCACATCCAAGAACCAGCCAGCCACGCCCGTCCTCACCGAAGAAGTGACGCTGCGCTACGACTACTCCCTGGGCGAAGTCGCCGGCGCCTTCATGGATGGCCTGAAGGAACGCAAGATCATGGCCACCCGCTGCTCGAAGTCCGGCATGGTCTATCTGCCGCCGCGCGCATTCTGCGAACGAAGCTTCGAAAAATGCGATGGCTGGGTCGAAGCCGGCCGCGAGGGCGTGATCGAGGCATCGACGGTTGTGGTGCGTGGTTTCGAGGGCTCTCGGCCGCCACCGATCGCGGTGGCCTTCGTGCGGCTCGATGGCGTGCATTCAGCGATTGTCAACTACGTCGAGGGTGTGGACCTGTCCAATACCGAGCAAGCCATGGAACGCATCCGGCCTGGTACCCGGGTCAGGGTGGAGTTCGTGGCCGAACCGCAGGGTCGCGTGACCGACTTCTTTTTTGTGCTGAGTTCGTAGTCCGATGTCGGCCACGATCCCGGTGGCAACGGATCTTCACGGGAAGGTTGCCTGGATTACGGGCGGCACGGCAGGCGTCGGTCTGGCCGTCGCACGGGCACTGCTCGCTGCGGGTGCACAGGTGGTTGTATCCGGGCGTGACCCGAGCCGTGGTCGCCAGGCCTTGGAGCAGTTGGCCCATCCCGCCGCCTCGCTGGTCGTGGGCGACTGCGCTGACCCGCATCAGGCCCGTGTCATGGTGCAGCAGGTGATCGCGCTGCACGGCCGCATCGACCATCTGGTTGCCAGCGGCGGTGCCGCTGACGAAAAGCCCGGGCTCTTTCATGAAGTGTCGGACGCACATTTCACCGAGGTGTACCGCCACCAGTTTCTCAATCGCCTCTTTCCCGTTCGCGCCGCCTTGCCGCACCTGCGCGAGCGGGGTGGCAGTGTACTGTTCATCGGTACCGATGCCGGCCGCCATGCGACCGTGGGCGAGACCTTGCATGGCAGTCTGGGGGCGGCTGTCATCATGTTGACCAAGACACTGGCGCGTGAATTTTCTGGCTGGGATATTCGCGTCAACGGACTGGCGCTGACGCTCACCGCAGGTACGGAGGCCTTTGACCAGGCCATGGCCCGCGGTGACTGGGTCAGCACTCTGTACGAGAAGGCGGTACGCCGTTTTCCGCGTGGGCGCCCGCCCCTGGCAGATGAAGTGGCACAGGCGGCACTGTTCCTGGTCTCACCGATGGCCAGCCAGGTGACCGGCCAGACGATCAGCGTGAACGGCGGCCTGTCTTTTGGTGGGTGGTGACCCAGGTGGTGGTGTTCAGGCCGTGTATTTGACGAAGCTGCGGCCGGCGCGCCGCTCGTCGGTCCAGCGGCGGGTCTTGAACTCGAAGCGCGGCAGGCTCAGGTAGTCGGCTTCCCGGATGTCCAGCCGAACATTGAGCTTGCCCTGGATTTCATCCGCCAGCGCCGACAGGTGGCGCTTTCGTTGCTCGGCGTCCAGGCCGCTAGATGGTCGAAACTCCAGCGACAGCCTGGCCGTCTCGCGGCCCTGAGGATCGATGAAGACCAGGCCAGCGTATTCCTCCACCGCGGCATTTTCGAACACCAGTTTGTCGACAGCATCGGGCCACAGATTCTGGCCGCGGATCTTCATCATGTCGTCGTAGCGGGCGATGGTACCAGCCTGGATGCTCATCATGGGTCGCCCACAGCGGCATGGGCTCGACATGCGCCGTACCCGGTCTCCGGTGCGAAAGCGAAAGATTGGGAAGGCCTCGCGGAACAGGCTGGTGGCCACCATCTCACCCTCTTCGCCGGGCTCGACCGGATCGTTAGTGCCAGGCCGCAGTATTTCGCAGAGCATGCGGTGCTCCATGGCGTGCAGATGACCACGCTCGCCCTGGTCGAGGATGCCAGTCTCGCAGGAAAAACACTGGTTCAGCCCGCCTTGCATCAGGCCGTACCACTCGGAGATGTTCACTCCCCAGAAGGCCATGGACCGCTGCGCCCATTCGATGGTATAGCTCTCGCCGGCGATGAAGATGCACTTGAGTTGGGGCATCACCACCCGTGGATCGAGCTTGCGCTCTTCGAAGATCGCCTGCATACGCGTGAGGTAAGCGGGGGAAATGATGAAGGCGTGCGGCTGGTATTGCAGCAGGTAGTCGGCCTTCTTCTCGCTCGGGTAGGGGCCCGTCTGGTGGAAGCGTGAGGCCATCCGGTCGGCCATCGGAAAACTCGACAGGCCACCCGTCTGCATGCCCACCGCGAAGGTGTAGCAGATCACATCTCCCAGCTGAAGGCCAGCCCAATGAGCCTGGTACATCCAGGTCGAGCCCATCGCTTCGACATCCAGCCGGGTCAGCGGGTGGGACTCCTGGCCGAGGCCGGTCGTGCCGGAGGTCATGTGGACGGACACCACCTGCGAGCCGGGGCTGGCCACGCGCTCAACCATCATCTGGTCCTGCGCCACCAGCAGATCCTGCTTGGACTGGAACGGAATGACCTCGCGGAACTGTGCCATCGACGACAGCGTGGCTGCTTCCTTGGGCCATAACCGGCGGTAGAAGGGAATGCGCTCGTAGGCTCGACGCACTTGCGCGACAAGACGCCGTTCCTGCAGGGCCAACAGTTCCTGGCGTGTGAGATTCTCGATCTGCGGATTGACGATTCGCAATGTCGATTTCAATGGTTCGTGACTCAAGGTAGTCCTCTTAGGGCGGGGCATGCCGCGCATCCACCCGGTTCGCGGAGCTGCTCGGGCAGCAGGGAGATGACCTCTGGCCTTTCGGGATCGATCTCATACAGGAGGTCGACCAGGATCACCGCGATGCGCTCGCCGGTGACGCGTACCATGATGTGTTCATTCTGGGCCAGTGCTCGCGCTTCTTCGAGAAGGTGGTTGAGGCGATCGATGGTCGGATTGGGTGACATGTAGCATCTCCTTTGCCCAACCGCTATGTTAGCGGGTTAAAGGTGCAGACGGGCCCTGCTGCCACCTGAAATCTGGCGAACGACAAGAGCGCCGTGCAAGGTGCGATTTCCGTTAGTCGACCCTCTTGCCGACCCCTGGAGAACCCATATTCTGCAGGGCTTGACGGCTTCAACCACCAACCTCAACCTGCAACTACGAGCGGGACATCGCCTCATGCTGCGCATTACGTCCTTTAATGCGCAAACCTCAGATCATCATGATCGCAGCACGGTCACTTAGATTACGCAAGCCGTGCACTCAGTTAGAAGCACAGGCGGCGCCAGGGAGTGCTACAAACGATATACCTTGCTGGCTGTGCCACTGAATAGCGCTTGCCGATCGGGAGGACTAAGGCCAATGGTCAGGCGTTTGAACGCGTTCCAAAGCACGCCGTAACTGCAGCTCCCTTTGTCGACCGGAAAATTGCTTTCGAACATGCAGCGCTCTGGTCCGAAAAGCGCGATGCAAGTCTCGATGTATGGGCGCCAGCAATCCGCCAGATCCTGCGAGGAAGGCGGTCGGTGGCGGGCTGGGAAATCGAATCCAAACAGCCGCATGCCCAGCCCTCCCAATTTAACAAATACATTAGGGCAGCCCGCCAGATCGCGCATGCTCGCGCGCCACTCTTCCATCACGACGCCGCGTCGTCCGGCATAAGGGCCGATACCGATCACGCCCCCCAGATGGTTCAGGATGATCGAAGTTTGGGGGAATTCTTGGGCAAGCTCTATCAATTCTTGCAGTTGTGTATGGTATACCCACGCATCGAACGACAGGCCTGCCGGCGCCAATCTCGCGAAGCCTTGCCGGAATTTGGCATCGCGCATCACATGGGGCGGCGGGTTAGCCAACGAACCGCGCGCGGCTGGATCAGGGTGCCATACGGCTGAGTAGCGTACGCCACGAAATCGACCACCCCCGGCGCGAATATGCGCCTCGAGCACCGGCGCCACATCCGAACCTAGACACAGGTCGGCATGCCCCACGATACCGGCAACTGCACGGCAGCGGCCATATGTGCCGCTCGCGCTCATGGCGGCTGCTCCGTTAAGGAACTCAGTTTCGCCGACTGGTTTCAGTTCGGGCGCCATATCCTGCCCGTACATCGCCTTGCATTCAACGCTGATCGTAGCGCAAATGTTGTGCCCGGTGGTGATATCACCAAGAAGATCGAGCAGGAAGTACGAATTCCCGATGTGGTCCCAGAGATGGTGGTGCGCGTCGACGATTGGCAGTTCCGGTTCGATTATTTCCTCTTGATGCATGGCCAGCCACTCAGGCCGGATCGACAGGTGAGCGGCATTGGGCGCGTTGAAAGCAGTGCTCACGGGTTTGCCTGTGAAGTTTTCAGAGTCATTAGGGAACAATTTTTTTATGTACTAAGTTGGACTGGTAGCCGCAATTTGCGTGGTGATGCAGCCGCCCTCCCTCGTTCTGTCGACGTAGGCATAAACGACAACTCTTCCCACTCTCTATTTTCGTAAAAGCTTGGTCCGCAGCACCTGGCACAAGGTCCTCCGCCGGTTGCAACTATCCACTGGAAGTCATGCTCACCTGCGTGCGCTGGTAAGCGTGCAGGCAAAGCTCAGTAGGGCAAGCTGGATGCTTTTCATGGGAAATTCATCCGTCCTCGGTGCCGGGCGGGATGTGCCCCGGAGTTGGGCTGAGCTTACGCCGATTGAGCCGGCTCAACAAGGACTGGGCGAAAGCACACGATTTTTGTACCCCCTGAATAGGGGGGGGCTGCAATCAAAAGGCAAGAGGCGCTTGAGCAGCACCGCCTGCGCGGCGGCGGCTGGGGCGGCCTGGCGC
>CANIIN010000196.1 GCA_947467405.1 Betaproteobacteria bacterium
CGCGTTGAGCTGCTTGAGTTCTTTCAGCGCATTGCCGCGATTGCTGTAGGCCTCCGCATAGTCTGGTTTTAACGCAATCGCCTGGTCGTAGCTGGCGCAAGCCGCGTCTAGCCGCTTGAGTTCTTTCAGCGCATTGCCGCGATTGCTGTAGGCCTCCGCATAGTCTGGTTTTAACGCAATCGCCTGGTCGTAGCTGGAGATTGCTGCGTCAAATTGCTTGAGTTCTTTCAGCGCAATACCGCGATTACCGTAGGCTTCCGCAAATTCTGGTTTTAACCCAATCGCCTTGTCGTAGCTGGCGACCGCCGCTTCAAGCTGCTTGAGCGCTTGAAGCGCGACACCACGATTGAAGTAAGGTAAAGCATGGTTAGGGTTGGCATTGATTGCTTGCGCAATATAATCAATGCCCACCTGGAATTGCCCTACCTGTATGTAGGTAGACCCCAGCCTGTGTAATGCAGCAAAATGATTAGGCGTGATATGCAGCACTTGTTCATACAAAGCCACAGCTTGCGCTATTTGACCATGTTGATGCAGCGCTAAAGCTTGATTAAATAATTGCTTAGCCTTATCGCTAGACACTATCGATTTACGGTTAAGCGATTTCAACGGTGGTTTTGGCATTTTCATAGTCTGCCATAGTCGTTCCGCGACCGTCGAGTAATGACCGAATCCTTGGCGGGGTCTGAGCCATCAGAACCCGCAATTTTTTTAAGAATCGAATGAAATGACTCCAGCCGCGTCCTCCATCCTCGACATCGAATTCGTCGACCACCCGGACTTCGTCGTTCGTCCCGAATACATCGACCCCAACGGCCACATGAACGTGGGCTATTACTCGGTGCTGTTCGATCTCGCCATGGACAAGGTGCGCGACGCGCTCGGCATCGGCGCGGCGGCGTTGAAGAGTCTGGGACTGGAATGGTTCACGCGCGAGGCGCACGCCACTTACAAGCGCGAGCTGATGGAAGGCGACCGCGTGCGCTGCAGGCTGGCGCTGCTGGCGCACGACGGCACGCGCATGCATTTCGCCATGAGCATGTATCACGCCGGCGAGGGCTGGCTGTCGGCGACCTACGAAAAGGTCGCGATGTGCGTGAAGTCCGGTACCAGCGATGCCTGCCCCTGGCCCGCCGGCGCACTGGCGGCGCTGGACAGGCTGGAAGCGGCTCACCGCTCACGGCCGCGGCCCGACCATGTCGGACGCCGCATCAGCGTGCGCGATCCGCACCCGGCCGGCGTGCTCGCCGCCGACACCAGCACGGTTCCGCCGGGGCTCTGCGAGAACATTCCCGAGTTCATCCGTAACCTGGATTTCTCCGACCTGTCGGTGCGCCCCGAATACACCGATGCCAGCGGGTGCATCGGTTTCGGCTACTACACGGTGCTGGTGGACCTGTCGATGCGGCGCATCACCAGCGAAGGCGTCGGCATGGGCTTCGCGCACATGGAACGCACCGGCATGACCGGTTTCGTGGCCGAGACGCATGTCACGCAATTCCGCAAGTTGCATCGCGGCGACCCGCTCGCCATCGAATACCAGGTGATCGGCGTGGGCGACAAGACCATGCAGTGCATGACCACCATTCGCCATGGTCGCGAAGGCTGGATCGCGGTGGTGCAGGAGCAGATCAGCGTGAGCGTGAGCCTGGCCACACGTCGTCCGGCGCCGTTCCATCCCAGCGTGCGAGCGCGCCTGGAACTGGCGCTGGCGCAATACCGTGACACGCCGGAACCCGTGCCGCGCGGACGCGCGGTCAGCCTCGCCGAACCATCCGCCTGAACCCGGCGGGCGTTGCGTCGCCCCCGGTAAAGGCCCGGAAACCCGCTCCAGTAAACGATCTACAAGCATCGATCTCCTTTCGCGGAGCCGCTCCATGAAACTGACCGCCCTGCACACCGACATCACCACGCTGCGCGTGGACGCCATCGTCAACGCCGCCAACGAATCGCTGCTGGGCGGCGGCGGCGTGGATGGCGCGATCCATCGCGCCGCCGGTCCGGAACTGCTGGCCGAGTGCCGCGAACTGGGCGGCTGCCCGACCGGCGAAGCGCGCATCACACGTGGTTATCGCCTGCCGGCCAGGTTCGTCATCCACACCGTCGGGCCGATCTGGCAGGACGGAGCTCACGGCGAGCCAGCCTTGCTGGCAGCCTGCTATCGCAACAGCCTTTCCATTGCCGCCGCGCAGGGCGTGGCAAGCATCACCTTTCCGGCCATCAGCTGCGGCGTGTATGGCTATCCGTTCGAAGCGGCCACGGAAATCGCACTGCGTGAATGCCGTGCGTTTGCCGCCGCTGCGCAACCCGGCACCAGCACGCGCATCGAGTCGCGCGTCCAGTCAATTACCTTCGCCCTGTTCAGCGCCGAGGCCCTGGCGATCTACAACAGGCTGCTGGGCGAGCAGCCGCGGCCAACCTGAAGCGCCGGCACGGGCGGCGCCCGTTCTCGCGTGCGAGAATCGCCGCATGGACTCCATGAATCCGGGACGTCACGCATCGCCGCTGGCCCGCCAGTTGCTGGCGGCCTATGCGCTGCTGGTGGTCTACGCCAGCCTGCATCCGTTTTCCGGATGGCGCGACCCAGGCGTCGGGACCCTGGAGTGGTTGACGGCGGCGGCACCGCGCTACATCACGGCCTTCGATGTGGGCGCCAATATCGTGGGCTACATGCCGCTGGGGTTTCTGGCGGTGCTCGCTTTGCATCCCCTGGCACGACTTGGCCCGGCCGTTGTCGTCGCCGTGGTGAGCGCCATGCTGGTCAGCCTCGTCCTCGAATCGCTGCAGGTGTACCTGCCAAGCCGCATCGCGTCCAATATCGACCTCGCCAGCAACACCGCTGGCGGCCTGCTCGGCGCGCTGATCGGCACGGCCGCCACGCGCATGCTGGTGCGCGAGCATGGCCTGCACCGCCTGCGCGACCGCACTTTCCGGGCCGGCGGCGCCATCGACTTCGGGCTGGTGCTGCTGGGCCTGTGGATGTTCTCGCAACTCAATCCCGAAAGCCTGCTGTTCGGCAACGGCGACCTGCGCGACCTGTTCCAGCTGCCGGACGGCCTGCATCGGCCGGCAGAGGTGTTCATCCGTTTCGAGGCGGCCGTGGCGGCCGCCAACGTGGTCGCCGTGGGGCTGCTGACCGCCACGCTGGTGGAGCGCGGCCAGCCGACGCGGCTGGTGCTGATGCTGGTGCTGGTGGCCTCGCTGGCGGCGCGCGCGCTGGCGTTCGCATTGCTGCTGAATCCCCAGGAGGCGTTGCTGTGGGTCACACCCGGCGCGCAGATCGGCGTGGCGATCGGTGTCGCCGTGGTGCTGCTGGCGGTGGCGCTGCCGCGCCCGGCGCGCCTGGCGTTGTGCGGCCTGGCCCTGATGGCAGCCACCGCCATCGTCAACTTCGCGCCCGGCAATCCCTACCTGCTGGCGTCGCTGGCGGTGTGGCCGCAGGGACAGTTCCTGCACTTCAACGGCCTGACCCGGCTGGTGTCCGCGGCATGGCCTTTCACTGCGCTGGCCTACCTCATATGGCTCGCGGCCGACCGTGAGCGGCGGGTATAATTCGCGGGTTTCCCGAAGCGTTGTTGCGGGAATGACAGGCCGGTTTCGCAAGCATTGGTGGCTTTCGAGTCGAACACTCTGCTCCATACCCACCATCCCGCATCCACTACACAAAACGGACTTCCACGATGAGCTACTACCAGCATCACGTGTTTTTCTGCTGCAACCAGCGCGACAACGGCACTCCCTGCTGCCAGGACCACGGCGCGTCCGACCTGCGCGATTACGCCAAGAAGAAGGTCAAGGAACTGGGCCTCGCCGGCGAAGGCAAGGTGCGCATCAACCAGGCCGGGTGCCTGGACCGCTGCCCGGATGGCCCGGTGATGGTCGTGTATCCCGAGGAAGTCTGGTACACCTTCGTGGACAAGTCCGACATCGACGAAATCATTTCCGAGCATCTGCAGAACGGTCGCCCGGTAGACCGCCTGCGCATCTAGGGCATTGCGCTGGAACAGTACGGCAACCCCCCTCGCCGGTCACCGTCGTTTCGGTCGACTCGGCCGGCAGTAACGATGCAGCCGTGAGCGCGACTGCGGGCAAGGGTCTGCTGCGCGGTGACGCCGAGCATGTATTCGTCACCGGTCCCGCAGGTCGCATCGAGGTGGTCATCGACCATCCCGATGTCGACGCACCGCGCGGCATCGCGCTGGTGGCGCATCCCCACCCCGTCTACGGCGGCACGCTCGACAACAAGGTGGCCCAGACGCTGGCGCGCACCTTCGCCGAACTCGGCTACGTCGCGCTGCGCGCCAACTTCCGTGGCGTCGGCGACACCGAAGGCGAGCACGACCACGGCGAGGGCGAGACCGACGACCTGGTCGCGGTGATCGATGACGCCATCACGCGCTTCGGCAAGCTGCCCGTCGTGCTGGGCGGTTACTCGTTCGGTGCGCATGTGCAGACCCAGGTCGCCAAACGTCTGGCCGAATCAGGAAACAAGAACGAACAGGCGGTCGAACGCATGGTGCTGGTGGCGCCGGCGGCCGGGTTCGTCAGCGGCGGCCGCCAATACGACACCCTCACCGTGCCGGCCAACACGCTGGTTATCCACGGCGAAACGGACACCACCGTGCCGCTCGCCAATGTGCTCGACTGGCTGCGGCCGCAGGACATCCCGGTCACGGTCATTCCGGGCACCGACCATTTCTTCCATCGCAAGCTCGGCCTCTTGAAATCCATCATCAAGGGACAGTGGCGATGAGCGCCGTGCTGAAGGCGGGGCAAGCACCGGCGCCGCAGTCCGATGCGGTGATGCGGGTGGTCAACCTGCACAAGTCCTACGGCGAGCGCGAAGTGGTGCGCGGCATGGATTTCTCGATCGCGCGCGGCGAATGCTATGGACTGCTGGGCCCGAACGGGGCCGGCAAGACCACCACGCTGCGCCTGTGCCTGGGGCTGATCGAGCCCGCCGCGGGCAGCATCGACATCCTCGGCCATGCCATTCCGGCCGACGCGCGGCGCGCCCGCGCACGCATCGGCGTGGTGCCGCAGATCGACAACCTCGACCCCGATTTCACGGCCGGCGAGAACCTGGTGGTGTACGGACGCTATTTCGGCATGAGTGACGACGCCATCCGCGCGCGCATCCCGATGCTGCTCGATTTCGCCGGGTTGACCGGTCGCGAGAACGACCGCATCCAGACGCTCTCCGGCGGCATGAAGCGGCGCCTCACCATGGCGCGCGCCCTGGTCAACGATCCGGACATCATCTTCATGGATGAGCCAACCACCGGACTCGATCCGCAGGCACGCCACCTGATCTGGGAGCGACTGAAGACGCTGGTGAGCCAGGGCAAGACGCTGCTGCTCACCACGCATTTCATGGACGAGGCCGAGCGGCTCTGTTCGCGGCTGGCCATCATGGACAACGGCCGCATCATTGCCGAGGGCAGCCCGCGCGAACTGGTGCGCCGGCATATCGAACCGGAGGTGATTGAAGCCTTCGGCGAAGGCACCAAAGCCTGGGCGAAGAAGGCCGAGGCCATGGCCACGCGCGTGGAAGTCACGGGCGAAACCGTGTTCTGCTACACCAGTGACGCGCGCCCGCTGCTGGCCGCGCTGGAAGGCGAACAGGGATTCGAGAACGGCGGCCTGCGCTACATGCACCGCCCGGCCAATCTCGAGGATGTGTTCCTCAAACTCACCGGCCGCGACCTGCGCGACTAGGCCGGGGAGAATCATTTCATGTCCAACTACGCCTTTCCCGAACTCAGCCTGCGCTTCGTGCCCGTGTGGCGGCGCAATTTCCTGGTGTGGCGCAAGCTCGC
>CANIIN010000197.1 GCA_947467405.1 Betaproteobacteria bacterium
TGCCGCGATCGCTTCCGAGGAGATGGAGCACCCGCACCAGATTCCCAGCCGCTATCCGCGCGGCGAGTTTCTGCTGTTGATGGATCCCCTTGACGGCTCGTCGAACATCGACGTCAACGTGTCGATCGGCACCATATTTTCGGTGCTGCGTTGCCCGGAAGGCCAGGAGCCGAATGAAAAGGCGTTCCTGCAGCGCGGCTCCAAACAGGTTGCCGCGGGATTTGCCGTTTATGGCCCGCAGACCCAACTGGTGCTGACCGTCGGTAACGGTGTCGTGGCGTTCACGCTGGACAAGGAACTGGGCAGTTTCGTGCTGACCAATCCAGCCATCATCCTGTCGCCGGACACGGCTGAATTCGCCATCAATATGTCGAATCAACGCAATTGGGAACCACCCATCAGGCGCTATATCGACGAATGCGTGGCCGGCAAGACGGGATCTCGCGGCAAGGACTTCAACATGCGCTGGGTGGCCTCAATGGTCGCCGACGTGTTCCGCATCCTGTCGCGCGGCGGCATCTTCATGTATCCGCAGGACGCCAAGCACACCAAGGGCCGACTCCGTCTCATGTATGAAGCCAATCCGATGGCGTTCATTGTGGAACAGGCGGGCGGGGCGGCCACCAATGGCCGGCAGCGCATCCTCGATATCGATCCGACCGAACTCCACGAGCGTGTCGGCGTGGTGCTCGGCTCGAAAAACGAAGTCGAGCGCGTGACCCGCTATTGCACGGAAGCTTGAGTTCGATTCCGCATCGCATTTCCAACCCGGGCATTGCCGGCGCATGAAGTCTGTCGCACGCAACGCCCTGTATGCGCAAGCCGGCGGTGCCACGGCGGTATTGAATGCATCGGCAGCCGCCGTCATTGCAGAGGCTCGTCGCCATCCCGGAAGAATCGGTAAAGTCTTTGCCGCACGCGATGGACTTCTGGGCATCCTTGCTGAAGATCTGGTCGATACGTCGCGGTTGACGACGACCGATCTTGCCGGGCTGGCAACCATGCCGGGTGCAATATTCGGCACCTGCCGTGCAGGTTTGAAGACGCGCTCGGAAGACCCTCGCTCGTGGCAACGCATTGTGGACGTTCTGGCTGCCCATCAAATCGGTTATGTGTTTTACAACGGCGGAAACGGCTCTTCTGATACCGCACAGAAGCTGTCGGAGATAGCTGCGCACACCGGATACCCGTTATGTGTCGTGGGTGTGCCGAAGACCATCGACAACGACATGGTCGGAACAGACTCCTGTCCCGGTTTCGGTTCGGCGGCCAAATATGTCGCCACCGGCCTGCGTGAGGCGGCGATGGAAGTGCATTCCATGGCGAGAACGTCCACCAAGGTGTTCGTTCTTGAAGTGATGGGGCGCAATGCCGGGTGGCTGACTGCTGCCTGTGGACTCGCCGCCGTGAAGGCGGGTGATGCTCCGCACCTGTTGCTGTTTCCCGAGGTCACGTTCAATTCTCAACGATTCCTCGCCAAGGTCAAGGAAACGGTCATCCGCAAGGGCTTCTGTGTCATAGCCGCCTCCGAAGGCATTCGGCGGTCAGACGGATCACACGTGTCGGAATCGACGAATCGAGATTCCCATGGCAACCCCCAACTGGGCGGCGTAGCGCCCTACCTGGCCCGCCTGGTGACGGAAAAACTGGGCCACAAATGTCATTGGGCGGTTGCCGACTACCTGCAGCGGGCCGGTCGCCATATCGCGTCGGCAACCGACCTCGCGCACGCCGAGGCAGTCGGCCGAGCCGCGGTGGAATTGGCTTTGAAGGGAGGCAACGGCATCATGCCGGTCATTCGGCGCAAGTCCTCTCTTCCCTATCGATGGAATATCAAAACGGTGCAGTTGTCCGCCATTGCGGTGCGAGAGCGTTTCTTGCCGGCCAGTTTCATGTCGGCGGATAGGTGGGGCATCAGTGCCCGAGGGCGATCCTATCTGTCGCCCCTGATCGAGGGGGAGGCTTTGCCCCCGTTCCGGCATGGATTGCCTGCCTATCCCGATCTGCAGTTTCCGTCCGTGCCCCGCAGGCTGGGCGGTTTTGATATCCGCTGAGCGGTCTGCCCGGGCCGCGACACGGGCCTCGACAAAGCTAACGAGGGTTGGTGGGTTCCGGTTATAATCCAACGCCTTACGGATTTCCGTAGCATTTCTTAAACCCCCCAAGGCCCTAGAAAAGGCCAGCTCTGAGGAGGAGTTATGTCAGCAGGACTCTGGTTCGCGCTTATTTGCGCGGTCGCCGCAATCGTCTATGGAATCTGGCAGATCAGCTGGATTATCGCGCAGCCTACCGGTAACGATCGCATGCGCGAAATCGCCGCCGCCATTCAGGCTGGTGCGAACGCCTATCTCAACCGGCAGTACACAACGATCGCCATCGTCGGCGGGATCCTCTTCGTCGTTCTGGGCTTCGCGCTCGGTTGGACGACGGCGATCGGCTTCCTGATCGGCGCCGTGCTTTCGGGTGCGACCGGTTACATCGGCATGAACGTGTCGGTTCGTTCCAACGTGCGCACCGCTCAGGCTGCCACGATCGGGCTGAACGAGGCGCTGAAGGTCGCTTTCCGCGGTGGCGCCATTACCGGCCTGCTGGTGGTTGGTCTGGCGCTGCTGGGTGTGGCAGGCTTCTACGCCTTCCTGCACGGAGCCAGCGCGCCCGAGGCGAAACTCTCCGAAGTCATCAAGCCGCTGATCGGCTTTGGCTTTGGCGGTTCGCTGATCTCCATCTTCGCCCGTCTTGGTGGCGGCATCTTCACCAAGGGTGCTGACGTTGGTGCGGATCTGGTTGGCAAGGTTGAGGCGGGCATCCCGGAAGACGACCCCCGCAACCCGGCTGTGATCGCCGACAACGTTGGTGACAACGTCGGTGACTGCGCAGGTATGGCTGCTGACCTGTTCGAAACCTATGCCGTGACGCTGATCGCGACCATGGTGCTGGGCGCCCTGGTGGTGAAGTCGACAACCGATGCCGCGCTGGTGTATCCGCTGGCCATCGGCGGTTTCGCCATCATCGCCTCGATCATCGGCTGCCTGTTCGTCAAGGCAACCCCGGGCAAGAAGATCATGAACGCGCTGTATCGCGGCCTGATCGTGGCCGGCGTCCTGGCGCTGATCGCGTTCTACCCGATCACAGACTATTTCATGGCTGAAGTGCTCAAGACAGCGACCTTTGACATCTCCGGCGTACAGAAGAGCATCACCGTGATGCACCTGTACGGCGCGACTGTCGTCGGCCTGGTCCTGACTGCCCTGATGGTCGTGATCACCGAGTACTACACCGCGACCGAATACGCTCCGGTGCGTCACGTCGCTCAGGCATCGACCACGGGACACGGCACCAACATCATCGCCGGTCTTGGCGTATCCATGCGCTCCACTGCCTGGCCGGTTCTGTCGGTCTGCCTGGCGATTCTGGTCGCCTACAATCTGGCCGGCCTCTACGGCATCGCCATTGCCGCGACGTCCATGCTGTCCATGACCGGCATCATCGTTGCGCTCGACGCCTATGGCCCGATCACCGACAACGCCGGCGGCATCGCCGAAATGGCCGGCATGCCGGAATCGGTTCGCGCGATTACCGATCCGCTGGACGCCGTGGGCAACACCACCAAGGCTGTGACCAAGGGGTACGCCATCGGTTCCGCCGGTTTGGCTGCGCTGGTGCTGTTTGCCGATTACACGCACGCCCTCGAAGCCGCAGGCAAGACGCTGACGTTCGATCTGTCGAACCACATGGTGGTTATCGGTCTGCTTATCGGCGGCCTGATTCCCTACCTCTTCGGTGCCATGGCCATGGAAGCTGTCGGTCGTGCCGCCGGTTCCGTGGTGGTGGAAGTGCGCCGTCAGTTCAAGGAGATCAAGGGCATCATGGAAGGCACTGCCAAGCCGGACTACGGCACGGCGGTTGACATGCTGACCAAGGCGGCTATCAAGGAAATGATTGTGCCGTCGCTCCTGCCGGTGCTGGTGCCGATCGTGATCGGCCTCACTCTCGGACCTCAAGCCCTCGGTGGCGTGCTGATGGGCTCCATCGTGACCGGACTGTTCGTGGCCATTTCCATGACCACCGGTGGCGGAGCCTGGGACAATGCCAAGAAGTACATCGAAGATGGCCATTTCGGTGGCAAGGGATCGGAAGCCCACAAGGCAGCCGTGACCGGCGATACGGTTGGCGATCCCTACAAGGACACAGCGGGTCCTGCGGTCAACCCGCTGATCAAGATCATCAACATCGTGGCGCTGCTGATCGTGCCCCTGATGGTTTGAGTTTGATCCTGAAGGCCCCCGGCTGATCGGGGGCTCAATAGAGAAGGGCGGCCATGGCCGCCCTTTTTCTTTGCCTGCAGCGCATTGATTTCACTACAGCCGCTTCTAGCCCGGACGTCCATCGAGTCTTGGTCGGGTGAGCACTGGCCAGAAGTGAAGGGTGAAAAGGCCGAAGGCCATCGACCAGAGTGTGCCGGAGAGAGTGATCGCCGCAAGCGTCAGTCCGGGAACAGCGACGGGCAGAAAAACGCGTACCAGCGCACCAATCTGCAACAGGACATAGCAGAGGGTTTCGGTCCGGCTTGCCTGCAACATCCGACCGGTGTGTCCGCGAGCAGTGCGCGTCATCATGCCCAGGGTCAAGCCGCCGATCGCACCGACGGTCAGGGCATGCGTCGCCACGCTGGCGCTGACCAGACCGGCCGCTGCCGCCGCACGCAATAGCAGATGCAGTGGAATCCAGGCGTAGGCCGCATGCAGTATCCACAGGATCGGTTTGCTCATCGTGCGCCAGGGCTGCCATAGCCAGAGGCGTGCCGCGTGGGCGATGCCGGCGACAATCGCAATGACCGTCAGAATCGGCAGCGACATGTTCAACGCATCCACCACGATGATCGCGATCACACTGCCCACTGACACGCGCTCCAGCCAGGCTTTGCGTACGGGTTGGGCCTGTACCGCGTTGGCTGTGAACATCGGAATGACGCGTCCGCCCATGATGACCATGATGAGCAACACGACATCCATGGCCGCTTGCAGCATGACACGGGCGGGGATATCGATCATCCCGGCCATGACGAGATTGAAACCGATATTGGCAATTCCGATCAATGTCAGCAGCACGACAAAGAACCTGTTGCGTCGGTTTTTGGCAGCGTGAATCGGTTTGTGGATTCCGGCCGCCGCCATGGCCGTGAAGAGCGTGTCGGCCACCGCTGCGGCCAGAGGCCAGGACAGTCCGACCAGCACTCGAGCGACGACCCAGACGACAGCGATCAAGGCCAGATGCCGGCCGGTCGGGGTGGGCCGACTCGTCCAGTTGCCGACTGCCGTAAAGAGAAACCCGACGATCACGGCCTGCGCGAATCCGAAGATCATTTCATGCGCGTGCCATAACGGATCGCGCAGATAGGCCAGTTCGCCGGTCCATCCCGCGTATCGCGCAATCCAGATGACCATGGCGATGGCGGCGAAGGCACCTGCAAGCAGATAGAACGGGCGGAAACCGAGATCCCACAGCGACCATGTCGTCGCGGGTGCAGTGTTCCTCACAGGTTCCTGGATGTTCAGCATCGGTAGTCTCCGGTGGAGCGATGCTGACGAGTGTATTGGATAGGCCTTGCCGAACCGAGAGATCCGGTTGATGGATATCAAGCTATCCCGGGTTGCCATAACCCTGTTCTAAACGGCTCTTTTCGCATTAGTTAGGGATGCCATCAGCGACCCAATGCCAGATTGAGCATGGATGCGGGTTGGCGACGGTTCTGGGCTGACCGGTCCAGCGCGCGGAACCAACCCAAATAGCTGGCCAGGTAAGACGTGGCCA
>CANIIN010000198.1 GCA_947467405.1 Betaproteobacteria bacterium
CGCCGATGTGAAGTCAGCCTTTCTGTACGATCCATTCACCTTCCTGGTCATCCTTCAACTGGAAGCACTGGGCATCTGCAAGCCGGGTGAAGGCGGGGCGTTTGTGGAAAGTGGCGGCATCCGGCTGAACGGCAGGCTGCCGGTCAATACGCACGGTGGATTGCTTTCGCAAGCGCACTCCATGTCGGCGTTGAATCATGTCGCCGAGGCCGTCAAGCAGTTGCGCGGGACGGCCGGTCGCGCACAACTCGCGCAGGCTTCGCCACTGGTGATTACCGGCAACGGCGATTTCGGCGACGGCGCCGTAGCGGTGCTGGCATCCGATTAAAATTGCAGCAACCGGTTTTCTTGCAACGCGCCAAGACGTGGGCGAAAACCGGTGGCGGGAAGTCCAAGTGGAAGTTCCAGTAAAAGGAGGCAGCATGGAGCACACATCCGGTTCAAGCCGAGTCGGGCACATTTGCAACGGGTCGGGTACGGCTGCGATGCGTCGGGGATTGCTGTGGTTCGCTGCGGCGATGGTTGCGACTGCGCTGGCCTTGCACGCGCCACGCGCGCGGGCCCAGGAAGGGCCTTATCCGAGCCGCACCGTCAACGTCATCACGCCGTACGCATCGATCAGCAGCGGCACCGAGCCTATCATCCGCACCCTGTTGCAGGCGCTGTCGGACAAATATGGGCAGCAGTTTGTCATTGAAACCCGCGGCGGCGCCAACGGGGCCATCGGCATGGCTGCAGCGGCACACGCCAAGCCCGATGGTTACACGCTGCTGTTCACCAACATCAGCCCCACCACGGTGCTGCCGGTGGTGCAGAAGAACGTGTCCTTCGATGCCGCCAAGGACTTTGCGCCCATCTTCATGATTGGCCGCGGCGAATCTTTCATCATGGCCGGGCCGTCGATGAAGGCGGTGAAGGACATCGGCGAGATCTTCCGCATGGCGAAGGAGAAGCCGGGCACCGTGACCTATTCGGTGGTCGGTGCGGCGCAGCGCCTCAATGCGGCGATGCTGGAATCCCTCACCGGCGCCAAGTTCCTGATCGTGCCGTACCCCGGCACCAGCCAGGCCGCCACGGCGCTACTGGGCGGGTTTGTCGACCTGGCCGTGGATACCGGAGACGTCAAGGTGCTGTCCAAGGGCGGGGCGGTGCGCGTGATGGCCACCAACAACGCCACGCGCACCAAGGCCAATCCGGACATCCCGGCGTCGGCGGAGTACGCGCCGGGATTCGAGAGCCGTGCCTGGCACGGCATCCTTGGTCCGGCCGGCATGCCGCGTGATCGCATCGAGCAACTTCACCGCGACCTGACGGCGATCGTGGCCCAACCGAAAACACGGGACCTGATGCTCCGCTACGGCCTCGAGCCGGCGCCCATGAGCCCCGATGAATTTGGCGCCGTCATCCAGAAAGATCTGCGCAACAACGCCAATCTGGTCAAGCAGTTCAACATCGTGGTCGACTAAACGAAGACCCCCCGAAACCCTCCGGAGAAGAAGTCATGTCGAAAACCTATCAAGTCATTTCCGCCGACGGCCACTGCGAAGCGGCACCCGATTACTGGCATCCCTATGTGCCCGAAAAGCACCGCGCCCGCGCACCGCGGCTCATCGACGTGGCCGAAGGCGGCGTGGCCTGGCAGGTGGAAGGCCAGCCGTTGCGCTATCTCGGGCAGCATGTGACAGGCCGCAACAAGGTGAAATTTCGCGGCGAGTCCTATCGCAATGCCGATGGATCCTGGCGTGAGGGCTGCGGTCCTGCCGCGCAACGTTTGCGCGAACAGGATCTGGACGGCATCGATGCGGAAGTGATGTACCCACCCAGCCTGATCTCGGTGTTCAGTTCGACCATCGCGGACCGTGACGCCTACAAATCAGTCGTGTCGGCGTACAACACTTTCCTTGCCAAGGACTATTGCTCCGTGGCGCCTGACCGTCTGATCGGCACCGGCATCACGCCGACTTCCGGCATCGACGATGCCGTCGACGAGTTGAAGCGCTGCAAGGAACTCGGCCTGGCCTGCATGAATTTCACGCAGTTTCCAAACGGCAGCGGCAGCCCGAAACCCGAAGACGACCGCTATTGGGAGGCGGCGTTGAAGAACGACATGCGGGTCACGCCGCATCTGCGATTCGGCGGCCCGCACAATCCGACGCAGGGCGGCAACACCGGCCTTCAGGGGTTTTCAGCGGCGTTGCAGCAACGCACAGACAGTCCTTTGCTGTTTTCGATTTCGCAGATGATCGCAAACGGGGTTTTCGATCGCTTTCCGGAGTTGCAGGTCTACGTGGCCGAGACCAATGCCAGCTGGGTGCCGAGTTCGCTGTTCTTCCTCGATGACAACTACGAGATCTTCAAGCACTGGTTCGGCGTGACGCTGAAGATGGCGCCGAGCGAATACATCCGCAAGCATTTCCTGTTCAGCTTCATTCGCGATCCGCTGGCGATCGGCCTGCGCGATTTCATGCCCAAGGGGTTTGTGGAGAACAACCTGATGTGGGGCAGCGATTTCCCGCATTCCGTCGGGTCGTTCCCCGACTCGCGGCAATGGATCGAGAAGGTGTTCGCCGGTGCGCCGGCAGACCTTCGCCGCCGCGTGCTGGTGGATACGCCAGTGCGCTACTTCGGCTTGGATGCCAACAAGGAACTGACGCCCACGCCAGCCGCGAACTGAGCACCTGAAACGGCCCCCTCGTGACGCCCGGCGGCATCGGGCTGCAGAGGGGGAGTGCCCGAAGATGCCCGCCAAATGGGCCTCTACAAGGAGTGGTGATCGCATCGCGGTACATACCGCAGGGATGCATTGCCTTGCCTTGCTGCAGCCAAATTCCTGTGAATGAAGCTTTTACCTGATCCGCGCCAGCCCGGATGCCACTCGGTTCCGGGTTGATGCACATCAACGACGCGCTGTCCAGGCAGGGCTAGCTTGAGGCATTGCTCAGGCATGGCGACGGGTTGTCGTGTAACGGGCGAACGCAGGAATTTCAGCAATGATTACTGAGCGCATCGACGCCATCACCAGGATTGCTCCGGAACGGCAAATAGCGGCTCCTCCTGCACCCCGCAGCGTCAAGATCGAAGTATCGCCACGCTGCAACTACCGCTGCGGATTCTGCGCACTGCGTGTGCGCGAGGTGCAGCCCAAGCATGACATGGACATTGAACTGTTCCGTCGCATCACGCGCGAGATGCGTGAAGCCGGTGTCGAGGAAATCGGCTTGTTCTACCTTGGCGAATCCTTCATGGCACCGCAGTTGCTGGTCCAGTGCATTCGCCACCTGAAGCGTGAACTGGCCATGCCCTACGTGTTCCTGACCTCCAATGCGTCGATGGCGGTGCCGCAGGCGGTGGAGGCCTGCATGGCAGAGGGACTCGATTCCCTGAAGTGGTCGGTCAACGCAGCCGACGAGGAGCAGTTCGAGCGCGTTATGGGGGTTTCTGCTCGCATGTATCGCCGCGCGCTGGAAAATATCCGCTCGGCCTGGGACATCCGCAAGGCGGGCGGCTACAAGACCGGCCTGTACGCATCATCGATTCAATACGACGGGGCGCAGCAGGCGGCCATGGAAGCGTTGTTGTCCAGCGCGGTTCGGCCTTATGTCGATGCGCATTACTGGCTGCCGCTTTATTCCATGGGCGCATTTGCCACGCAGCGCGAGGAAACGCTGGGCTATCGGCCGACCGCAGGCAATCAGGGCCGGATCGGCGCGCTGCGTGAGCCGTTGCCATGCTGGTCCGCGTTCACGGAAGGCCACGTCACGGCAGAAGGCAAACTCTCGGCGTGCTGCTTCGATGCCACCGCCAACTGGACCATGGGAGACCTGAACAGGAATTCCTTCATGGAGTGCTGGAACAGCAAATCATTTGTCGCGCTGCGTGCGGCTCACTTGCGGCGCGATGTCACCGGTACGGTGTGCCAGAATTGCGTGGCCTACAGTCCGGCACCGGCGGGAAGTGTCACGGTTTCGCCGCCTGGAAAACGCATGGCCGGCTAACGGCTTGCTCGGCGGCCATCTGCCGTTGGCAACGCCAGTCCTCAGCGCACGTGCGGAAATACCTGGTCGGCGATGACGCGCATGCTGCGCATCTGTTCCTGCAGATCCTGGGACAGGATGCTGAGGGAGATGTTGCTGACGCCCCATGAAGCGAGCTCATTGAGTCGTTCGGCGCAGTGTCGCGGCGAACCGATGATGGCGAAGCGATTCACGAGGTAGTCGGTCAAGCCGTACTTGTCCAACAGCGCAGCGTTGAAGGAATGGTCGCCCAATTGCTGGTGCCTGCTGCTTTGATATTCGGCCTGCAGCCCGCGAAATCCGGCATGCAGGTGCTCGGGCACCATCTTGTCGTGAAGGGAATGCCGAAAGGCGCGGTTGGCCGTGCCGGCCAGCGAGAACTTCACGGCTTCGACGCCTTGTTCCATGTCGTCGCAGAGTTGGAACACGGCGATCCAATGCAACGAAACGGAGTCCGGATCGCGACCGGCTTCCAAAGCTCCCTTTCGCACCGTGGCGATGCTGCGTTCGACCACTTCCCGGGTCAGTCCGTTGTACAGCACCGCACCGTCTGCCATCTGTCCGGCCAGATACTGTGTCCTGGGTCCTTCCGCGCAAAGATGCACCGGCACTGACTGCACCGCCCAGCTCATCTGCAGGGACTGGCCCTGATACGTCACCGTCTCACCAGCACAAAGTCCGCGCACTGCCCGGGCGTACGCTTCGACTTCAGCCATCTTCGCGCGCGGTTGCCCGATATTGGCGACCGCACTGTCACCGCTGCCGAGCGCATAACGGAATCGTCCGCCTGATAGGGCCTGAACGCTCTCCATGGCCGCCGCCGCGGCAACCGGGTGCCGCGTCAACGGATTGGTGCCGGCTACGCTGAGCTGCAGCCGACGGGAATGCTGTGCGGCAATGGTCAACGTGACGAAAGGGTCGGCCCACAGGTTGGACGAATCGCCCGTGCCAACTCCATCGAAACCGGTGGACTCGGCCATGCGTACCCACTCAGGGTAATGCCGGTAATCCTTCGGGATGGATCCGATTTCGAAGCGCATGGAACTCATGTCCGTTCGGCAACTTGCGTAGTTGGCATGTGAACGGACAACATTATTGCTTCTCGATTCTCAGTTGCGTGGCAATTTTCGAGAAGAACTCGTACTTGCTCTGCACGTCGCGATTGATTTCGTCGAGGTTCATGTTGAGGACTGCCGCGTCCAGCGCCTCCAGCTTGGTGCGGACGTCAGGCAACCGCACGGCTGTGTTCAACTCCCGGTTGATGCGCTCCGTCACATCCTTTGGCGTTCCGCCGCGAACGAACGCAGCAAACCACGAGGGCATGATGAAGTTTGGGTAACCCTGTTCGGCAGCGGTTGGGACATCGGGTGCCGTGGTCGTGCGTTGCGATCCGACGGTGGCGATCAGGCGCACCTGATTCTTGTCGACCAGCGGCTTGAACAGGGTCACGGCATTGACCCCGAAATGCAGTTCCCCCTGGACCATGCCGGTCAGCATGGGAGCGGTTCCTGCAAACGGGATGGGCACCATGGTGAAACCTTCGGCGGCCTTGAATGCCTCGATGGCCAGCGTGATGTGATGGTTGCCATAGGAAACGTAATTCAGCTTGCCGGGATTGGCCTTGGCGTAGGTGATGAATTCGCGAAGATTCCTGGCCGGGATGCCGGCGTTGATGGCGACCGTGCCGGCGTTGTCCATGAGGATGGCGGTGGTCAGGATATCCTTGCCCATCTCGTAGCCGGGTTCCTTGAAGAACAGCGGCATGGTGACCAGTTGAATGCCG
>CANIIN010000199.1 GCA_947467405.1 Betaproteobacteria bacterium
CGCCCTCGATGACGAACACGATGGCCAGCGCAATGATGAAAATCGGAATGGCGAACGGCCGCGTGAACTCATTGCTTGCAGCAAAGAAAGTCAGAACGATGACGCCGATCAGTTTTGGCAGCATGTCGCCTCCGGGAAATTGGGGATTGGATGGTTTGGCGGGAGTCATGGCTTGTTGCGGGTAATGCGCAGCGTACTGCCTTCAACCGAAACGATATAGAAAGAATCGCCGCGAGCGGGAACTCCCGAATCGCCCTCGATCTGGGCGTCCCATTGCGTATCACGATAGCGTACGCGGGCACGTCCAGCGGACTGATTCGACCAAGACTCGAAAATAGCAGACTGCCCGACGTCCAGCGAAGCCATCGGCGCATCCCCGCCGGTGCGCGGCCGCGCGCGCACCCACATCACGCCGGCGATGGTAACCGCGGCGGCAGCAACCGCCTGCAACCCGAATCCGAGCTTGAGCCAGGCCATCAGCGCCCCGGCGAACGCGCCGATCCCCAGCACCAGCAGATAGAACGTGCCGGTCACGAGTTCGGCAATAACCAGCACGAAGCCGGCGATCACCCACATCAGATCAATATCCATTGGCTCCCTCTCTTGCCATTCCGCCCGCTCTCTCGCTTTTGTTCCGCAGGCATGTCCGATGGCTCGCCATGGACACGCCGAATAATCATAACCCAATGCCTACCGTCACGAGTTCCCGCGCGACCTGCCGAGTTATCGACTCCCGAATCGATGCAGCCAGCCCCTCCTGATCACAGACTTACCGTGCGCACTTGGGTACACTTGCAGCTTCGCACATTGGTACATCAGGAGAGAACCATCATGATCAAGTGGGGCGCCATCACCTTCGGCATCGGTTTTGCCATCATGATCATCGACATCATCATGGCGCGAAAGAAGAAGGAAGGCTTTCAGCCGTCCGACCGCCAGCGCATTCTCGGTATCCTGTGGTTATCGATCTTCGCCTCGGGCCTGGTCATGGGACTCATCGCCTTCTCGTGATGCCCGCCCACGCACTGTCCGGCGACGCCCACAATTGTCAGTCAAGAAATCCGGCCCATCCATGAACATCTCCCTGGCGGGCAAGGTCGCGCTCATCACCGGCGGCGGCAGCGGCATCGGGCGCACCATTGCTGAAACCTTCGCCGCAGCCGGCGCGAAGGTGGTCGTCGCAGGCCGGCGTGAAGACAAGCTTGCAGAGGTGGCCGCCTCCATCACAAAGTCCGGCGGTGCCGCGCGCGGCATTGCCACGGACGTCACCAGCGAGAACAGCGTCACGCACCTCTTCAGCGCCGCGATCGAGGCGTTCGGCAGCGTGGATATCCTGGTCAACAATGCCGGCAGCTTCGGCGGCGGACCGACCGATCTGGTGCCGCTGGCGGAGTGGCGCGCCATGATCGAGGTCAACCTCACCGGCGCGTTCATCTGCAGTCGCGAGGCCTTTCGCATCATGAAGGCGAACAGGCGTGGCCGCATCATCAACATCGGCAGCACGTCCGCCAAAGTGCCGCGAGCCGGCTCGGCGGCATACGCCGCGTCCAAATTCGGCTTGGACGGATTGACCCGGGCCATGGCCATTGAGGCACGCGAATTCGGCGTCGGTGTGAGCATCATCCACCCCGGCAACACCGTTCCCGGAGTATGGAGCGGACAGGAAGACCAGGTGCGGAACGAAGGCCTCATGGACGCGGCGAACGTGGCACAGATTGCGACGCTCATGGCCGGCATGCCGCAAGACGTGCTGCTGTACGAAAGCGTGGTGCTGCCTCTGGGCATGCCGTTCCTGGGAAGAGGCTGAACCCGGCCACCTCACACGCCGGCATTTACCCACCCATTCGATTCGACAGACCATTCGATAATGCCCTGAAGATCCGCTCCAGAAGACAATCTTCACACGGAGGCCCAGCCCACCATGTCATTCCGCCAGCTGTTCGATCCCGCCTCCTCCACGTACACCTACCTGCTGGCGGATGACGCCACGCACGTCGCCGTGCTCATTGACCCGGTGGTCGAACAACTCGACACCTACTTGAAACTGCTGCGCGAACACGGACTCGCGCTGCACTACACGCTGGAAACCCACGTGCACGCCGACCACATCACCGGCGCACAGGCCATCAAGCAGGCGCTGGTCGATCAACCGGCCTTGCAGACCGCCGTTTCACGCGACTGCAATGCACAGGGATTCGACTGCTACCTGACTGACGGTGACGTCATCCTGTTCGGGCACGAGGAGATCATGGTCATCGCGACCCCGGGCCACACACCGGGCAGCGTCTCCTATCTTTGGCGCGATCGCCTGTTCACCGGTGACTGCCTGCTGATCGGCGGCTGTGGCCGCACGGACTTCCAGGGCGGCAGCGCCGAAGCGCAGTACCACAGCATCACGACACGCCTGTTTGCGCTCGACGACAACGTGCTGGTCTATCCCGGCCACGACTACAAGGGACGCCGCGTCTCCAGCATCGGCGAGGAAAAAGTGCTCAATGCCCGGGTGACGGGTCGCTCGCTGCCGGAATTCGTCGCCACCATGAACTCGCTCGGCCTGCCAGCGCCGGCACGCATCCATGAAGCGGTACCAGCCAACCTGATGGGCGGCACGGTACCGCCCGCGCATCACGCCGCAGCCGACATTCCGGTGCTCAATATCTCGGCCACGCAGTTGTCAAAGTTCTGGCTGCCGGGGAAACGCCCGGCGTCCATGACGCTGCTCGATGTGCGCACGCCGGCGGAGTTCGCCACACTGCACGTTGACGGGGCGGTCAATCGCCCGCTGGACCGACTGGATGCCAGCGGACTTCGCGCCACGCTGAATGCCGAGGACACCATCTACTGCATCTGCCAGACCGGCACCCGCAGCCAGTTCGCGGCACGCGAACTGCGTGCCGCCGGTTTTCGCAACGTGGTTCATGTCGACGGCGGCACCAACGCCTGGCAAAGCGCCGGCCTGCCGGTGAAGCGCGACTCCTGAGACGTTACGCCTTAAGCCTTACGCTTCACGCTTCACGCTTCACGCTTCACGCCTCACGCCTCACGCCTTCAACCGCGCTGGCGCGCGATGGTCCGGGCACTGGGCGGATGGCGATACAACTCCTCTACCACGGCGGTGCGACGATCCAGCACCGAGCGCTGACTGACCGATGCCTTGTCGGTCTGCTCACCATTGTCGAGACTGGGCTGCTCGGGTTCGATCACGACGCGATCGATGCGCTCCGAACTGCCGGCACTGGCCTCCTGTGAATCGAGAACCTTCTGCGCCAGAGCGCGGATCACAGGATGGCTGGCAAATGCCTCACCAGTCGCGTTGGCCGGCAGGTCGGGACAGAGCGACCTGCACGCTTCGACATTGAGGAACAGCATCGCGCCAACGTAGTCACGGCCATGACCGGTGACGACGGCGTCGCGCAGGTAGGGTGCGAAGCCGGCGATCATCCGGTCGCGCAGGCCGCCCACGTTGACCCAGGTACCCGACGACAACTTGAAATCCTCGACCACGCGCCCGTCGAACATGAAGCCGCGCTGCGGATCAGCCTGATCGACATAGGTCACGGCATCGCCTATCTTGAAGAAGCCTTCCTCGTCGAAGGCGGCAGCGGTCCGTTCCGGATCCTTCCAGTACGACTTCACCACAGCCGGGCCGCGCAGGCGCACTTCGAGCTTCTTTCCGACCGGGACGATCTTCGCCTCCATGCCCGGCACGGGCAGGCCGACGATGGTCTTGTTGCCCACGTGCCAGTTGGCCAGCAGCGCAGTCGGACCCGCGTCGGTGGACCCCACGCCATTGCCGATCGCGATGCGCTCGCCGGTAACCTCGACCTGCAGGGCTTCCAGCTCATCGAGCAGATGCCTGGGCATCGGCGCCCCGCCGAACATGCTGCACACCATGTTGCGGAACATGTTCTCGGCCGCGGCACGATCCTCGCGCAGCAGCGGCAGCAACACTTCGACGCCCTTGGGCACGCTCATGTAATAGGTGGGCGAAACCTGCTTCAGCATTTGCACGGTCTTCTCGATCAGGCCCGGCATCGGGCGTCCCATGTCGATGTTGAAGGTGCCGCCGTTGTACATCACCATGCCCAGATTGTTGTTGCCGCCGAAGGTGTGGTGCCAGGGCATCCAGTCCACCAGAACCAGATCGTCGGCCACGAACGGGCAGGTCTGCAGGATGGCCTGCTGGTTGGAGACGATCATGCGCTGCGTGACCGGAACGCCCTTGGGCACGCCGGTGGAACCGGAGGTGAACAGGATCTTGCCGATGGTGTCCAGACCGACGCGGGCATGCGCAGCGTCCACATCGGCAGTCGCACGCGTGCCGATCAATGACGAGAACAGCGTAGTGCCGCCCTTGCGATCGAACGGCGAATGCCCCACCACGACTTCGACGTCCGCACCGACAGCCCCCGCTATGGCCTTCGCATAGCGCTCGCCGTTGTCGACATAGACCAGCCCGGGATTGGCCAGTCCAAGCACGTGCTTCAGCTTCATGAAGTCCGTGGACAACAACGAGTAGGAGGGCGACACGTGGACGCACGGCACGCCGGACATCATGCAGCCAAACGCCAGCAGGGCATTTTCGATGCCGTTCTCGGACAGGATGGCCACCGGCCTGTCCTGTGACAGGCCACGCTCGATCAGCGCCTGCGCCACGCTGCGCACCTTGGACAAGGCCTCGGCCCAGGTGAGGCGGTTCCACTGCCCGCCCGAATCCATTTCCGCGAGGAACACCGCATTCGGCTTGACGCGCGCCCAATGCTCGAGTTTCTCGGTCAGCTTGTCGGGATGGGCACCCAGCGGCTCCTTGTGACGGACGATCACGGTGCCGTCAGCGCGCTTGTCGAAAATCGCTTCGGCAGTTCCAAGACGGACCGGACGCAATGGCGCGTCGGCGGGGTTTTGCGCAGTCATTGCTCTTCTCCTCATGAACCCGTTCAAATCGGGCCGGCGACATTTTCCTACAGGTTTGGAACGACAGGGATTTCTTCACGAATGTGAAATCGACGCAGGCCTGCCACGGCTCACCGCAATGCGGCATCAGAGGCCGCACGTGCATTTCTGCTACTGTGCCATCTCCGCCGCGACCGCAGCACGTACGAGAAAGACAAAAACAGTGACCGCACCGACCGCATCGAACCCCAGGCATCTGCACCACGACTCTTTTGGATTCATCCTGCTGGTGGGGCTCGTGACGTCGTTTCAGGCCATGTGCACCACGCTGACGCTGCCAGCCCTGCCCGCCATTGCGGAGGGCTTCGCGACCACGCCGGACATGGCGCAGCTCACCATCAGTCTTTTCCTTATCGGCGTGGCTTGTGGACAGATTATTTCCGGCGCGCTGTCGGACCGATTCGGGCGCAGGCCGATCCTGCTGGGTGGGATCGCCATATCAATCGTCGCCGGATTCGGCTGTACTTTCTCGCAGAGCATCGAGACGTTGATCGCGTTGCGCTTCCTGCAGGGCTTCGGCGGCGCCGCCGGCATGGTGCTGGGTCGCGCCATCGTGCGCGACCGGTTCGACCGCGACCGGGCGCTGAAGGCGATGTCGGCGATCTCGGCCATCATCTCCATCGTACCCATGGCCGGCCCGCCCATCACCGGCATCCTGATGCAGTGGATGTCCTGGCGCGTGATCTACGGAATTCTCACGCTGATCGGTCTGGTGCTGGGCGTCTTGGTCTGGAGGTTGATCGCGGAGTCGCTGAAGAAACCGGACCCCACCGCGACCGATCCGCGCCGCATTGCCGGCAATTGCTGGGAGATGATCAGGCGGCCTGAGAGCATGGGTTTC
>CANIIN010000200.1 GCA_947467405.1 Betaproteobacteria bacterium
CTTGCCATAACGGGCAAGAGGGTGCTGCCGGCCTTGGTCAATTCATTGACGTGGTCGGGTGTGAGCGAGCAGCGGCAGCCCTTCCGACTATCCTGAACGGGAAAATCATGAAAAAAACGACTTGTCTGAAATCCGCAATACATCGGCCCCTGTGCGGCCTGCCTGAGAAGAAAGCCACCTGCCAATGAAGATCGAAGGTTGTATCCCCCTGATCACCGGCGCCAATCGCGGTATCGGCGAAGCGCTGGTTCACGAACTACTCAAGCGCGGCGCCGCCAAGGTGTACGCCTGTGCCCGCAACCCGGAACTGCTGGAAGCGCTGACTGCGTCATACCCGGATCGCGTCATTCCGTTGCGCCTGGACGTGACCAAACCTGAGCAGGCAGAGGCCGCAGCCAGTCAGGCGATCGACGTCAATCTGCTAATCAACAACGCCGGCGTCACCCACAATGGCGTCACGCTGCTGAACGATGCGGCGATTGCCAATATGCGCGAAGAGCTGGAGGTGAACGTGTTCGGCATTCTGAACATGTTCCGCGCCTTTCAGAACGTCCTGGGACACAACGACGGCGCCATTGCCAACATCCTCTCGGGGGTCGCCATTCAGCACAATCCCATGTGCGGAACCTACTCCTGCAGCAAAGCCGCGGCACTATCCATGACCCAAGGGATGCGGGCGGTGCTGCGCGAGCGCAACACGCTGGTGGCCGCGGTCATTGTCGGCGTCGTGGACACGCGCATGACAAAAGACCTTCCCTCAAACCTGGTCAAATCGACACCACAATTGGTTGCAGCGGCGATCGTGGATGGCCTGGAGCGCAACGAAGAAGATATCGATACCGACCCCGGCTCCATCGCAATTCGTGCCCGCGTCGGACGCGACCCCAAAAAAGCAGAACGGCACAACGATTATCGCTTGCCGCCTCTGCCGCCGCTGAAACCGTTGAAGTAGGCCACTGCAGCGCCGCAAAGCGCATCACCTGTGATCTGCACGGGTCGGCGAGGCGCCCGACCCGTGCTTGCGTTCAGCGCCGGCCTACTGCTGCTGCAACCCCAGCGCCTTGATCAGCTTGCTCCAGCGCTCATTCTCGGAAACGATGCTGGCCTGCATGGCGGCGATCGTCGGCTGGGTCATGACCGGGCTCACGCCCAGCGACACCATGCGATCGGTGACGTCCTTGTTCTTCAGCGTGGCGATGACGGAATTGCGCAGCGCCTCGACGGCGGGCGCCGGCGTGCCCGACGGCACCACCATGATGTTCCACAGCGGGCTCTCGTAGCCGGGCAGGCCCTGCTCGGCCACCGTGCCCACGTCGGGCAGGAACGGCGAGCGCGCCGCGGAAGCCGTGGCCAGCACGCGGATCTTGCCGGCCTTGGATTGCGCCACAGCGGCACCCGAGGACACGATGCCGACGTCGAGCTGGCCGCCCATGACGTCGTTCATGGCCGGGGCCTCGCCCTTGTACGGCACGTGGATGAGCTTGATGCCGGCCATGCTCTCGAACTGCGCGCCGGTGAGGTGTGCCGAACTGCCCGGGCCGTTGGAGCCATAGCTGACGGTGCCGGGCTTGGCCTTGGCCATTGCGATCAGCTGCTGCAGCGAGGTGGCCGGATGGTCGGCGCGCACCACCAGAAAGGTATCGACCGTGTAGCTGCTCGCAAACGGGATCAGGTCCTTGATCGGGTTATACGGCGTCGAGGTATTCATGTGCGGAATGATGGCCAGGGCCGCATTGCCGGGGAAACCGATGGTGTAGCCGTCCGGCGCGGATTTGGCCACGGCATCGGTACCGATGGCGCTGCCGGCGCCGACGCGGTTGTCGGCGACCACCGGCTGGCCCAGCGACTTGGCCATCTCGGCGGCGACCAGACGGCCGATGACGTCGGAAATGCCACCCGCCGCGAACGGCAGGATGAGCTTGATCGGCTTGTTGGGGAAGGCTTGCGCGAGGGCGGGTGATGCAGCACCCAGCGCGGCGACCGCGACGGTGACTGCCGCGGCGACGCGCACAAGACGTGATGTTGAGAATGAAAACGGCATGTTGCTCTCCTTGGTTTGATTCAGCGGCTCACAATACGGGTTTGGCGCCTTCCAAGCAATACGCCCGGCCACACGAATCAGGCAAATGATGCCCGTGTCGACCACGCGAGGTTGGCGACGCGCATCTTGTATCATCGGCCCCTGCCCTCGCCACACCCGCCAGCCGGAGATTGACCGCATGACTGCATCGAACAAGACCCTGGCATCACCCGCCATCCCCGCCGGCGTAGCCGCCCAGGAAGCGCGACTCGATCCGGAAATGGCGGCGGTGCTGGCGACGCTGCGTGCCCACAACGCCGGCAAGCCCGCCTATGACACGCTGACGCCCGAGCAGTACCGTCAGCGGCTGGCGGACGATCGCGCGGTGGGCGCCAATCCGGTCGCCGTGGCACGCGTCGAGAACATCCGCGTGCCGGTGGGCAATGGCCGTGACGCCACGGTGCGGCTGTATTCCAATTCGAGCGATTCGTCGCCGCAACCGGTGCTGGTGTACCTGCATGGCGGCGGCTGGGTGGGCGGATCGCTGGAAACGCATGACCACGTGGCGCGCCAACTGGCGCTGGCCAGCGGCGTGCTGATCGCCTCCGTCGACTATCCGCTGGCGCCGGAGAATCCCTTTCCCGAAGCGCCGCGGCAAATCGTGGAAGTGGTGCGCTGGCTGGCCCAGCACGGCGCAACGATCGGCGTGGACGGCAGCCGCATCGCCATCGGCGGCGATTCGGCCGGCGGCAACCTGGCCATGGCAACGCTGCTCGCGCTGCGCGACGCCGGTGAGCCACTCATCCGCTACGGCGTGCTGCTATACGGTTGCTACTCGGCACGCGAACTGCCGTCGCATCAGTTGCTGGGTCACGGCAAGTTCGGGCTCGGCGGATCGAGCCTGACGTATTACTGGAATCATTACCTGGGCGCGGACCCGGCCAGGCGACTCGATCCGATCGCAGCGCCCTTGGAGGCCGACCTGCACGGCCTGCCGCCCCTCTTCCTCCTGACCGGCGGGCTGGACACGGTCAGCGACGATTCGCGCCAACTGGCCGCCCGGCTGGCGGCGGCGGGCCAGTCGTTCCGCTATCAGGAGTATCCCGGCCTGGTGCACGGCTTCATTCATTACTACGCGCAAGTCAGGACGGCTGCCAAGGCGCTTGCTACCATAAGCGACGAACTGAAAAACCACCTGCGGTGAAAACATGAACGCCCATTCGACCACCGACCCAACCAAGCCGCAAGCACACGCCGCCCCGAGCGGTGCGGCGGATCTGCGCATGGGTTCCGACCAGTCCGCCGGCTTCATCTGGAACGACAGCTACCTGCTCGGCTACGGACCGATGGACGACACACATCGCGAGTTCGTGGACGTGGTGCAGCGGCTGTCGACCTGCGCCGATGCCGATCTGGCCAGTCACCTCGCTGAATTCCGCGTCCATGCCGAGGCGCACTTCGACATGGAAAACAAGTGGATGCGCGACACTGACTTTCCGCCGCGCGACTGCCACATCGACGAGCACGCCGCGGTGATGGGATCGGTGAAGGAAGTTCAGGACCTGCTCGCCAACGGCAACCTGCAGCACGTCGGCATCGCACGCAACCTGATCGCGGAACTGATCAACTGGTTCCCGGGCCACGCCATCCACCTCGACTCCGCGCTGTCGCACTGGATGGTCAAGCGCAGCCACGGCGGCAAGCCGGTGGTATTCAGGAAAAAGGCCGACATCCTGCCGCCGGCGTAGTTCGGCGCGGTCGCATCGATCGCCACATACCGCGGAAAAAAATTGAAGACCGGCTTCCAGAGCCGATCTTCAAGGCATTTCTCCTTGGCCGACGCAGCGTCTCGCGACGCTCAAACCATCATCAGCTGTACGGAAACTTGCAGTCCACACCTCCATCGACCACCAGCGTGCGGCCGGTGATGTGTTTGGACAAGGGCGTCGAGAGGAACAACGCCGCGCTGGCGATGTCATCGGGTGTTCCCACGCGCCCCAGCGGCACAGCGGCAATCGACGACTCCATGCGCCCGCTGTCGATCAACATGGCCTTGACGCGCGGCGTCAGGGTGCTGCCCGGAGCCACGGCATTGGCGCGGATCTGAAACGGCCCGAGTTCCACCGCCAGCGATTGCACCCACGCCATCAGGCCGGCCTTGGCCGCACCGTAGGCGGCATGCATGGGCGCCGCACTGAGACCGCTCACCGAGGCGATGAACACCATGGTGCCGCCGCCGGTCTCTTTCATGCGCCGCCCGGCGATCTGCGAGGCGAGATAGGCGTGACGCAGGCACAGGTCGAACTGACTGTCCCAGGCCTTGTCGTCGATGTCGAAGATGCCGGCCCAGGTCGCGATGCCGATGATGTCCACGAAACCGTCGATGCGGCCCATCTGCTTCTCGGCGGCATCGACCAGTTTCTGTACTTCGCTGCGCTGCGTGCAGTCGGCCACCATGCCGAAGCCGCCCACTTCGGCGGCGATCTCGTCGGCGCGCTGCTGGTCCACGTCGACGCAAAAAACCTTTGCCCCGACCTGCTTCAGCGCGTGCGAGGTCTGGCGCCCCATGCCCTGCCCGGCGCCGAGCACGATGTAGTTCTTGCCATCCAGTCGCAGCAGCTTCTGGTAGTCGGGGATGGGGGTGTTGTCTGCGGTCGTCATGGTATTCCTCCGATGATTTGTCTGAGTCATTGTGGATAGGTCATGCACTGTTGCACAACGCGCGCCACAGATGGTTGTAGCAGCTTACAACCACCGGGGTGGATGCCGCCGGGGTGGATGACATCGGGGGACCGCAGTCCGAATGACAGGTGGAGCCCGGCACGACGCCCGGGCAGCGTATGTAGTCCACGGGCAGCGGACCACGCGGGAAGCGGACTACTCAGGTCGGGTCCACGCCAAGCATCGGCGTGGACGTTAGGAATCGACTTGCCGCCCGCGTTGGCTGGCCCCGCAGGGCCGGCCCGTTACTCCTTGACGCTGATGGACACCGGCGTCATGCGATCGGGCAGTACCCGACCCATGCGCGCACGATGCACCACGTGCTGATCGAGTTTCGCACCGGAGATGTTCACCGTCTTGCCCTTGCCGCCCTTGGCCACGCCTTCGACCTGCAGGGAGTTGCCGGAGAACACCGCCACGGCGCAGAGCTTCTCGTCCTTCTCGAGGCCCATGATGATCACGCCGCGGCCGCGCGACATGGCCTTCATTTCGGCGATGGCGAACACCAGCAGGCGCCCTTCGCCGGAGGCCGCCGCCACGCGCAGGCCCTTCTTCTCTTCGTAGGGCGCGGGGGCGATGGTGCTGTGGCCTTCGTCGACGACCAGGAACTCGCGACCGGCCTTGCGGTTGCTGACCATGTCGCCCAACGTGGCGAGGAAGCCGTAACCCGCGCTCGACGCAACGAGATACTTCTGCTCGGCCTTGCCGGCCACGCAGAACATGATCTTGCCGGCGTTCTGCACATCGACCAGCGACGACGCGGGCGAACCGTCACCACGGCCCGGCGGCAGGTCGCCGGCCTGCACCGTGTAGGCGCGGCCGTTGGAATCGAGGAACACCACCGGATCGACGGTGCGGCACGTCAGCAGGGACAGCAGGCTGTCGCCTTCCTTGAAGGACAGCGTCGAGGCGTCGACTTCCCAGCCCTGGCGCAGACGCACCCAGCCGTTCCTGGAGAAGATCACGGTGACCGGTTCGTCGATGATCGGCGTTTCCACCACGGCCTTTTCGGACTCTTCGATGACGGTGCGGCGCTTGTCGCCGAAGGTCTTC
>CANIIN010000201.1 GCA_947467405.1 Betaproteobacteria bacterium
AACACCAGTACCGCCGCCAGCCCGTACTTCAGCAGGTGGAAACGGTCGGCGATGCCCTGCAGCAGGAAATACATGGCGCGCAGGCCGAGGATGGCGAACACGTTGGACGTGAGCACGATGAACGGATCGGTGGTGATGGCGAAGACGGCCGGGATGCTGTTCACCGCAAAGACCAGGTCGGTGAATTCCACCAGCACCAGCACCAGCAGCAGCGGCGTGGCGTAGAGCAGCCCGTCGCGCCTCACGGTGAATCGTTCGCCGTGGAACTCGGGCGTGACGCGCAGGTGTCCGCGCATCCAGCGCAGCAGCGGGTTGGTGGACAGGTCCGGTTCGCTCGACGCCATCCACGCCATCTTGATGCCCGTGAAGAGCAGGAATGCGCCGAACAGGTACAGGATCCAGTGGAACTGCGCGATCAGCCAGGCGCCGGCGAAGATCATCACGGTGCGCATCACGATGGCCCCCAGCACGCCGTAGAGCAACACGCGGCGCTGGTACTCGGGCGGCACAGCGAAGTAGGTGAACAGCATCAGCCAGACGAAGATGTTGTCCACTGCCAGCGCCTTCTCGATCAGGTAGCCGGTGAGGAACTCCAGGCCCTTGGCGTTGGCGATGTCGCGGCCGGCGGTGTCATCCAGGTACCACCACAGGGCTGCATTGAAGGCGAGCGAGATCGCCACCCACACCACCGACCAGCCGGCGGCCTCCTTCAGCGATACGGGATGAGCCGTGCGCCCGCCCAGCGCGAACAGGTCGACGGCCAGCATGATCCCCACCAGGCCGAAGAAGCCCGCCCACATCCACCAGGTGCCAACGCTGTCCAGCATGATGCCGTCCATCCTTTCTGCAATCTCGACCAGGGAAGCGCTGATCAAGTCCTGGAAATGAAAACGCTCGAACAAGCTTCCCTCAGAATTGGAGGATAGACAAGGGGGCTTGCCCCCTTGTTCAGTGAATCCCGAGGTCAATCCATGCTGTGCTTTACCGCAGCCACCACAGCGCCATGGCCAGCAGCAGTGTCGTGGTCAGCAACAGGCGCATCGTGACGACACGGCCTTCGGTGGTCACGATGGCCAGCGCTGCGGCCGGGCGCCGCATGTCGTATCGGCGCGCGAGGTTGCGGTCGCCAGCTTGTGGAATGTTCATGTCAGCGGGCTCCCTTGAGGGGGACGTTGTCGGCTGAAGCGTCGTCGCCGGTGTCCGGCACATCGACCTGCCGGGCGGCTTCGACGCGGCGTTGCATGGTGCGCGGTTTGCGCAGCAGTTGCGCGAGCTTGCGCGCCGTGGCGCGGCCGGCGCGGTCCGCGGCGCGATCGATCGCCAGGTAGAGGTTGTCCTCGGTGTCGTCGATCACCATGACGGGGCGGTCCTTCACTGTCACGCGAACCCGGCAGACCTTGTCGCGCCCGCCGCGCGGCCCGTTGATATCCAGCAGCACGACGGTCACGGCCCGGATGTGGTGAATGGCATGAGACAGCGCGGTGCGCAGCCTGCGCTGCACGTACGCCTCTATCGCCGTCGTGAGCGGGAATCCATGTGACCGAATGGCAACTTGCATGATGACTCTCCTTGTCGTTGGGTATTGTCGCGCCGTTTGTGACCCTGCGGACCGCGACAGCGCCAATGTAGGGCTGGCATGAAGTTAATAAAAGTCGAATTAATTAAGATAATAGTTCGAATAAAACGAAATGAAATCGGGTGCGCGCGAGCCTGTGGAGCCGAGTAGGAATCGCTGCGGTTCGCAGCGTCTCCGTATAATCGCGCACATGAACCGAGCCGATGATGAACCGAACGACGGCGAGTCCGCTGGGCAACCTGCCATGGCGCGCGAGTCCATGAGCGCACGCCCCGAATCGCGCTTCGCTGTCGTGACCGGCGTCATCGGCGGGTTGGCGGCGGCGGCCATCTCTGTCAAGGGCATTCTCGGTTCAGCCAGTTCCACGGCGGCGATCGGTTTCCTGCTGGTGCCTTTCCTCGCGGCGGCGGCCATGGCGCTGGCCGGCGTGTGGGGCCTGGCGCTGGGAACGGCCTGGTACGCGCTGCGCGGGGCGAAGCAGACCTACCGCGCCGTGCTGCTGATGGCTTGGGTCGTCGCGCTTTCCATCCCCGGCGTCGTGGGCTGGAAAGTGTGGGAAGGGTTCGCGCTCGAACGCGCCGTCGCTGCAACGCGCGCCATGTCCGCCGCCGAGCTCGAGCGCGCGCTCGAGCAATCGTCCTGGCGCGACAACCGCTTTTACCTCGGCGCGCTGGCGCAGAACAAGGCGGCGGCGCCGGCGCTGCTGGATCGCATTGCCAGGCTGCCGAATCCCGACCTGACCGAGCCGCTCGGTTCGCTGTGGGATGTGCAGGGTGATAACCGCAAGGGTCTGTCGGCCTTGCGGCTGGTGGCGCGCCATGCGAATGTCGGTCCCGCGACGCTGCAGTACCTGGCCGGCATTCCAGGTGCGCAGGAGCTGGCCGTGCTGTCGGATGTGTTGCGCAACGCCAAGACACCTGCGGCCATCGTGATGCGCTACGTCGATTCGACTGATGAACTGCTGCAGGCGGATCTGGCATTGAATCCGAATCTGCCTCCTGCCGTGATGGAGCGTCTGGCGAGGAGCCCCAATCGCTACGTGCGCATGAACCTGACCTGGAACGAGGTCACGCCGGCCAGCTTGCTGGAAGCGCTGGCGCGCGATGCCGATGCCATCGTGGCGCGAAACGCAGCGCAGGCGCTCGAGAGGCGGGCGAAGCGAATCGCTGGCATTGCCGCGACCCCTGCCGCACCGTAGCAGCGGGCGCGTCACGGCGAGTGGATCAGTGCGGTGTTTCCGGGCATGCCAGATCGAGTATGCGGATGTGGCGCTGCTTCACGGCGATGATTCCGTCCGCCTGCAGCTTCGTCATGCGCCGGCGCGATACAGCGTCTGGCCTTGGCGGATCACCAGATGCGTGTACGGTTGTCGGTCGAGCCGTTCCAGGTCGTGCGATGGAATGCCCGTCCACATGCACAGCTCCGGGAATATGCAGTGCGCGCAGCTTGTATTGATGCGGTCGATCGCCGCGAATGCCTGTTGCCTGTCCATGAACGATATGACGGCCACTCAATGGGGGGAGTGCACCAGTATTCAGCAGGAATTTGCGTCGCCAATGATCTGGAGCAAATCCGCCGGGAGTCGAAATGTCGTGCAATGCGTTTTTCCGCCGCACAAAAAACAAAGCCCCGCGAAGTTGTCGCAGGGCTTCTTCATACGCCACTGACGTGGCTTCAATGCTGACCACCTTGGTGGTCTATGCCGGCCTGAACTCGCCGGCGTCAGGATTCAATCTGTTGATGGGTCATCGATATGCGCGCCTCCCTGCGAGTTGCGCCGCATGACAAATCGGCCGGCGCATCCGCGACGTGACAGCACTGCATTCCTGCGTCGTCCCGCTGTTCCGGGACACCCTTGCTCCGGCCATCCGATCCGGGATCACCCTCGAACTCTAGTACGAGGTCGGCGACCAGTCGTTCGCTTCAGGTACACCCACAACATGGGGCGCGCACAACGGCGGACATCAGACCGGCTGCCGGATCTAAAAGCGTTGGTTCGAAAATTGCCCCGAACCGAATCTCCGAAAGCGGATTCAGTACACGCCTTTCACCCACGAACGTCAAGCGACATTTGCATGGCCCATGCAGATGACTGATTCAGGTCAGGAAAGGGATTCGCGAAGCGGACATTGGCATCACGGCAAGTCGTGGACAGGGCAGGATTTCGGAGCGCGAGTCGGATCGCGTGATGGAACGAACCTTGTGCAGGCCGCGGGGCAACCGCAGCCGTGCTTCATCAGCCACGCAACTCAGTCGCGCATTGACTTCGCTGCGGCATAGCCCGCTGTGGCGCCGACGGCGGTGATGAACGTGCCCCATGCCAGGTCGATCAGCACCACGTTCATCGGCCAGTCGCGCAGCGTCGCCATGTTGGTGAATTCGTAGGTCATGTAACAGAAAAATCCGAACAGGGCACCGGAGCGCAATGCGAGCGTCCAGTTGTTCGCCGCCAGTGCGGGCCGAATGGCGAAGATCAGCGTGCCGGTGATGTAGAAAACGTAGAACGCCGCCGCCGCTGCGAAGTTCGGCTTGTCCATCATCAGGTGGCCGATGCCGGTGCGGTACAGATCCACGGCCAGAACGCCCAGCCACAGGCCGTCCAGCAGCAGGATGGCCAGCGCACAAGCCAGATAGGCAAGAACATTCTTTTTCATGTGAGGCTCGAAAAAACCCCAGTGTACCGGCAGCAGGTCGCTTTTCAGGCGCTGCCTGAAAAGTTGTCGTGCCATGGCAGGCAGCCAGGCCGGGCAGGTTCGCACCGGGCTCGGGAGGCCGCGGCGCAACGGCTTGGCCGACACTGCGCCATGCCCGCGCAAGGATTTACATCTCGATACAGCCTGCCGGACCGATTCGCGAGACAATCCGCCCCCCTCAAATCGAGCAACCTGCCTGTCACCTCGGAGAAACGGATGTCCTGGATTTTACGTGTTGCCTTCCTGTTCATGATGGCCGCGAATGGCGTTGTCCATGCGGCCGGCGGCCCGGCGCCGGATGCGACGGTACAGGCGACCATCGACGACATCCTGGGCGTCTTGAAGACAACGTTGGACAAGCGCGAACTGCGCCGCCAGGCGGAAATCAAGGTGCTGCCCAAGTTCGATTTTCGCGGCATGACGAAGCTGGCCGTGGGCCGCCCGTGGCGGGACGCCACGCCGGCGCAGCAGGACGCGCTGGAGTCCGGCTTTCGCGCCATTCTCGTCAACACCTATACGGCCGCCCTGAATAGCACGGATCTGAAGGCCATTGGCATCCCCACGGTCACGGTGCGTCCGGTAGCGGCGGCGGACAATCAGGATGACGTCACCGTGAAAACCGTCGTCAAGTGGAATAACCGCAAGCCGATGCAGGTCGACTACCGCATGACCAACCTGCCGGAAGGATGGAAGATCAATGACGTTGTGGTCGAAGGCATGAGCCTGGTTATCACCTACCGGGGCACGTTCTCGGAAATCGTCAGCCAGTCCGGCATCAGCGGATTGATCAAGTCCATCGAGGAAAAGAATCGCGCCATCGCCGGTTTGTAGCGGACGGCTTTTCGCGGCCCTGTCGTCGCGACAGGGTGGCAAGTCAGCCTCCTGAGGCGTCGCGAAGCATCCCGGTTGCCCAATGAAAATGCCCGAAGAGGCCCGTGGATAGGGCTTCTCCGGGCATCTCTTATTGTGCCGAAGGTGAACGCGACCGGATCAACCCGGCCAGCTGACGACCTTCTTGTCCTTCAGTGCCAGTTGCTCGGCCTCGCTGACACCCATCTGCGTCAGCACTTCGCGCGTGTGCTCGCCCAAGAGCGGCGACGGTCTGCGGATGACGCCCGGTGTTTCCGAGAAGCGCATCAGCAGGCCGGCTTCGCGCATGCGGCCGAACTGGCTGTGCTGATACTCGGCCACGCGCCCGTTGGCCAGGTACTTGTCGTCGTGCATGACCTTCATCACTTGCGGGGGGAGCACGATGGCGGCCGGCACGCCGGCGGTGCGCAGCGCCACCACCGCGTCCTGCGCCTTGCGCGCGGCGAACCAGGCTTCCAATGTCTTGGCGAGCGCGTCGGCATTTTTTGCGCGCGCGGCGCGATCGGCGAAGCGGCTGTCGCCGCCCAGGCTCTCCAGGCCCGGCACCTTGGTGAGGCCGCGCCATTCCTTGTCCTGCTCGATGACGAAAGCGATCCAGTTATCGACCTTGTTGGCATCCTTGGTCGC
>CANIIN010000202.1 GCA_947467405.1 Betaproteobacteria bacterium
CCGCGGATGCCCACGCGGCGCACCAGCGTCTCGTAGGCGCGCTGGTAGCCGCGCGCGTAGGTGTCCCTCACCTCGGTGTGCGGACGGCTGCTCAAGGTGCGCGCCCAAGGGCTCACGCCGGCCGGCGCGACCGGTTGCCGCGTGCCGCCATAGGGAATCAGCACATGGCCGTTGTAATCGCTGCGGCTGGTGGTCTCGGCGCCGACGAAATCGGCGATGGACTTGCCCTCGACATTCATGCCCACCAGCATGGCCGCGCCGCCGTCGGACCACACCCACATGCCGGCCACGCTCGGGTCGGACTTGTCCACGGTGTGCGACCAGCGCTCGGCCGCCACGATGGCCGCGTAGCCGCCGCCGCGCAGCGCCAGCCAGCCCTGTGCGAAATCGAGCGCCGACAGCGTGGCGAGGCATCCGATGGTGATGTCGATGCCGACGCAATCGTCGGAGATGCCGTGCAGCTTCATGATTTCGGTGGCCACCGACCATGACGGCACATAGTCGCGCGACACGCCGGTGAACAACACCAGCCGGATCTTTTGCGCATCGACGCCGCTTTGCGCCAGCGCCTTGGCCAGCGCGGCGCTGCCCATGGTGCTGGGCTGCTCGTCGTCGCGCGCATGGCAGGCGCGATCCCAGCTCTTGTAGAAGCTGGTGTCAGCACCCAGCGACGCCGCGTAGTCCTTGATGACCACGGATGGCGGGAACTGCGTTCCCATGCCGAAGATCGAAAGTCTGTTCATCTCAGGACATGCATGTCATGCCGCGGATTGACGCGGATATCCGCGGATACCCCCTCAACAGGCTGCACGCACCCACGGGGTGATCCATGCGATTCCCCGTTTGGTGCACGGAATTTCATCCGTGCTGGTCCGCGTTGTCCGCGGCCAATGCATTTATTCATTGGCATGCTTGTATGCATCGCTGGTCATCACTACGCGTCCCACTTGCCGTCCAGCAGCTTCTGCGCCATGTCGGCAATGTATTCGGCGCGCTTCTGCATGGTTGCGGCGTCGATGTTCTGCGTCGGATGCGGCATCTTGATGACCGGCAGTTCGCGATCGGCGGACTGATAGGCCATGACGCGGTCCACCTGGCTGGCGAACGGCTCCGTCAGAATCACGAAGGCGGCGACGCCCAGTTTCTGGAGATTCACTGAGTCGAGCGAACCGCTCGACGAGCAACTCCCTCAATCATTGATGCCCATGAGGAACAAACCGTCCTCATGGGCATACTTGGCCAGCAGATCGGCATTCATCGGCAGCCCGGCGCTGATGGGCTTGGCGGCAATCTCGTCGCGTACATCGACGCCGCGCGAGCGCAGGACGGAATGCGCCAGCTTGAGGATCTGCAGCGAGTTCGGCTTGCCGTTGTCCCACAGGACGACCTGCTTCTTCTTCGGCTGCATCACCACCTTGAACGGCTCGGACTTCGGCCGCGGAATGGGGTCGACCAGCGGTTCGCAGGCGACGTCGTCGCAACTGATGATTTGCGCCGAGGGCAGCTTGGGGATGCCGCCTTCGGTGCCCTGACTCAGGTTTGCAGACATGTGTTTCTCCTTGTTTCCTTGATTCGATCTTGCGGTACTAATCTCGTTGCCCGGTCTGCGCCGGTCATTCAACCACGTTTGAAATGATCATCCTGGCGCCCACCCAGCCCGGGATCAGCGCGGAAAACTTGCCGCCGGCCTTGCCGCACTCGATGAAGGCCATCTGCGCCTCGCTGTCGAAGGGCGAGCGCATGGCGTTCAGGTCCACCTTGCTCTCGGGTCGCGGATTGGCCGTGATGCGGCCCAGGCGCTTCAGTTCCGCAGTGGGCCGCACCGCCTTCTCGTAAAGGTACTTGCGCACCTGGTCGCGGTTGTACTTGGGACTGATGGTCTGCATGTGGTCCGGCGCGATCACGATCACCGAGCAGCCCGAATGCCAGTACCAGTTGGTCATACCGGCGTGCATCAGGGTGTCGGCAATGGTGTCGAGAATGACCTCGGGGGTTTCACCATAGTGATTGTTGATGCTGTTGGGGCCCTCGCTGGTCATCACCGACACCGCCGAGGTGCCCGCCGGGATGCCGAACTGGGTGTGGAACGGCGGCCACACCGTCTCGGGATGTTCCGCAATGCAGAACGACAGCCGCCCCGGATGGCCGATGGTGCCGTGGGTCTGCAGCACGCCGCCGCCACGCCCGCAGAAGTGCCGCACCATCTGCGCGAAGCGGCCTACCGTGGCATTGGCGCGATTGTTGGCGCCCAGCGCGTTGGCTTCGTGCTCGAATCCGAGCTCGGCGACGATCGGGCCGCCCACCATGACCAGCACCGAGGCGCCACCGGTGGTGACTTCGGCACCGGACAGATTGAGGCGCGGATCCATCAGGCCCTTGCACAGGGCGCGCAACAGGCGACCGTATTCGAACTTGCAGCCGGCCATGACCGCGGTGGCGGCCAGGTGCTCAGCGCGGATCTCGATGTTCTGGGCCTTGATCCGGCCCACCACTTCGCTGGGCTTCCAGCCCATTTCGCCGAGCATGCGGTCGACCAGACTGCCGTAGGGCGGGACCACCGGCAGTCCATCGGACCAGCCGCCCTCGAAACAGCGTTCGATATCTTCGTAGACGGTCAGAGCCACGCGGATCCTCCTCCAAGAGTGAGGGCAAGCTTAGCACGCAACATGAATGCTCTCCCGTGGACGCTGCTGGCCTTCAATTACCGGTTGCGATGGTGCCTAGAACGACTCCATCGGTCCGCCGCCGTCCACGTACAGGCGCTCGCCTGACACGTAGGCGCCCATGCTGGAGCAGAAGAACAGCACGGCGCGCGCCACGTCGACCGGCTGCACCACATGCCGGTACGGGCTCTCGGCGTCGTAATCGCGGATGTCGCTCTTGCCCCAGGCCACGGCCAGCTTGCGGCCGAGGTCGGTTTCGACCAGGCCCGGCGCCACAATATTGACGCGGACGTTGTTGACGCGCTCCTCGTTGGACAGCGTCAGCGCCAGCGCATCCATGGCCGCCTTGGCCATGTTGTAGGGCGCGCCGTTGCCGCGCATGCGCCGCGTGGCCGAAGAGGAAATCATGATGATGTCGCCGCGCGGACGCGTGCGCATGGACGGCAGCACCGCCGCCGACAGCCAGTGCGGCGCCATGGCGTGCACGCGCAGCAGGCGCTCCACTTCGGCCGGTTCGGTCTCGGCTACCGTCCTGCCCTTGGAACCGATGCCGGCGTTGTTGACCAGGATGTCGATGAAGCCGAAGTCGGCAATGACGCTGTTCACCATGGCGCGCGCGGCGTCCACGTCCTCGACGGCGGCGCAATAGGCCCTGGCCTTGCCGCCGGCGTCAGTGATAGCTTTGACGGTCTCGGCCGCGGCGTCTGCGTCGCGGCGATAGTTCACCGCCACGGCCGCGCCTTCTGCCGCGAGCAGTTCGCAGATGGCGCGGCCGATGCCGCGGCCGCCGCCGGTCACCAGGGCCACGCGGCCCTTCATGCTGTGCTGTTCCATGCTGATTCCTGTCGTACTGATGTCAGTTGCAATATGTGCTGTACCGCGCCCGGATCGGGTGGTCCGCGCCGCCACTGCTTGTAGATGCCCGACTGGTGAGGTTCTTCGGGACTTTAAGCCCTGCTGGACGGCGGCGCTGAACGCTATCAGGTGGGTCGCCGATGCCGCCTGTTCACTTCACTGCGTTGAAAATCGTGTGCCCCTGCTCGAAGACTTCGTCGTGTTCCGGCACGATCCACGACTCCGGCGTCGGGCTGGCGAGAAACAGGCGCTTGGTCTTCTTCAGGGTATCCACCGGCGTCTGCGCAATGGCGTCGGCCGCGGATGCCACGCGCGCAGCCAGATCACCCGGTGCCACCACGTCGATGACCAGGCCGATGCGCAATGCAGTCTCAGCGTCGATGGTGGTGCCGTCGTAGCACAGGCGTCGCGCCCAGCTGTCGCCAACGATATGGCGCAGCGGCGTCACCACCGGTACACCACCCATGCGCGCCTCGGGATGACCCAGCCATGCGCCCTGTGCGGCGATGCGCAGGTCGCACATCACCGCCATGTCGAAGCCGGTGCCGAGCGCATGACCCTGGATGGCGGCGATAAGAGGCTTGCCGAAGCCGGCCACGGCGCGGTGAAATTCGCGCGAGGCCTGGTAGATGGCGTTGCGCACGGCATCGTCGGCAGCCTGCATTTCCTTGCGGTCGAGACCGGCGCAGAAGGCGATGCCCTCGCCCTTGATGATGACTACGCTGACGGAATCATCCACATCCCAGCGGTTCAGCTGATGCGCGATGGCGTGCAGCGTATCGCGCGACATGGCGTTGCGGCGTTCGGGGCGGTCCAGCGTCAGGGTGGCGACGCGGCCGTTCACGGCGGTGCGGATCATGGTGTCAGCTCTCGTTGCGAAACATCAAAAGATTCACTGAACAAGGGGCTCAGTTTCGACAATGCGCCCCTTGCAGATCCCCCACTTCAGAGTGAAGCCTGTTCAGCTGCTCTCTTTTTCAGGACTTGATCAGCGCTTCCTTAGCGTTTTCCAAAGAATTTGGAAAAACGGCCCGCACCTTTTCAGGCCGGGCCGTTGCTTGCTGCCATACCGCCTCTGGATCGATCAGGTCTTGCCGATCTTGGAGGTGGCGCGCACGCTGGCGTGCATGCCGGCGGGATTGATGATGGCGCCATAGACTTCCTTGGCATGGCCGTGGCCGAGGTGATGCAGGGCGAAGGCGGTGCTCTGCGCGTTCAGGCGGCCCTTGGCGTCTTCGGCGGCATTGACGGCCATCTTGGTGATCTTCAGCGCGAACTGTGGCTGGCGCGCGATCTTCTGGGCGAGTTCCAGCGTGCGGGCGGCCAGTTCGTCGCGCGGGTAGACCTCGCTCACCATGCCCATCTGCTGTGCGTCCTGCGCGGAGATGGCGTCGCCGGTGTAGAGCATGTGCTTGGCGCGGCGCGTGCCGAACTCCCACGGATGCTGGAAGTACTCCACGCCGCAGATGCCCAGCGCCACGGTGACATCCGAGAATTGCGCGTCCTCGGAAGCGACAATCAGGTCGCACGGCCAGGCCAGCATCAGACCGGCGGCAATGCACTTGCCCTGCACGGAGGCGATGGTGACCTTGGGGATATTGCGCCAGCGTTCGCAGAATCCGACATAGGCTTCTTCCTCGTAGCCGATGCGGCCTTCGACGCCGGGGGCGCCCTGCAGCGCGCGGGCGGTGGTGCCGACGTGAGGGAACTGCGCGTAGACGGTGTCCTTCTCGCGCACACCGGACAGATCGTGACCGGCGGAGAAATGCTTGCCGTTGGCGGCGAGGATGATGACCTTCACATCCACGTCCTGCGCAGCGCGATCGTAGGCGGCGTTCAGCTCATACAGGAAGCGCGTGTCCTGGGCGTTGTGCTTGTCGGTGCGGTTCAGCGTGATGCGCACGATGGCCGGATCGATCTTGTCGTACAGGATGTGCTGCAGGGCAGTGTGGGAAGCGGGGACGGCGGCGGGAACGGCTGACATGGTGCTCTCTCCTTTGGGTCGATTCGAATCGGGGATTGTTGATAGTACTGGCCGGTGACTGCAATCGGCCGTAGTGCTGTGCGTTGCTGTGCGTTGTCGTGCGCTGTGGCGCGTTGCGCGATTCAGGCCCTGTTCAAGCCGTGGCCGCCTGTTTTTCGGCTTCAATCATAGCGCCGAGCAGCGATTCCGGCTCGTGCGCACCGGAAACCGCGAGCTTGTTGTTGAAAATGAAGAACGGCACGCCGCTGACGCCGAG
>CANIIN010000203.1 GCA_947467405.1 Betaproteobacteria bacterium
CGTCGGCGTGCCATTCGTCATCAGCGGCGGCGCTGCGGTGTCGATGGAACGCATCGCCAAAGAGGCGGGCGGCAACCTGTGGTTCCAGATCTACATGTGGCAGGACGAAGCGCTGTCGCATCAGGTCATCGACCGTGCCCGTGACGCCGGCATGCAGGCCCTGATCGTCACCGCGGATTCGGCGGCGCCGCCCAACCGCGAGTACAACATCCGAAACGGATTTTCGCAGCCGTTCCGCATCACGCCGACCAACATCGTAGACGTCGCGTCGCATCCGCGCTGGGTGTGGAATGTATTGTTGCGCTATCTGACCAGCACCGGCCTGCCGCGTTACCAGAACGTGCCGACGGAGATGCGCGATCCGCTCACTGGTCGGCCGGCGCGCATGGTGGTGTCATCGACCATGGACTGGGGCTGGCTGGACCGCATCCGGCGCATCTGGCCGCGCACCCTGATCGTCAAGGGACTCATGACGCCGGAAGATGCCTTGCTCGCTGCGCAGCACGGCGCCGATGCGGTGGTGGTCTCCAATCACGGCGGCCGGAATCTCGACTCGAGCCCCGCCACGCTGGATGTGCTGCCCGACATCGTCAATGCGGTGGGCAATCGATTGACGGTCTTGCTGGACGGCGGCATCCGCCGCGGCAGCGACATCGTCAAGGCGCGCGCGCTCGGTGCGACCGCCGTCCTCGCCGGGCGGCCGCCGCTGTACGGCGCGGCGGTGGATGGCGAGGCCGGTGTGAAACGCGTGATGGCGCTGCTGGCGCGTGAACTCGATACCACGCTCGCCCTGATCGGCTGCAGCGACATCGGCCGGCTCGACTCTTCGTATCTGCGCCTGCCGGGCGCGCAACCACTTCATGTTCCCGCGGAGACCACTCGATGAAGCCTGTCGTCCTGACGCAGATCGTGCCCGGCAAAGCCGTCGCAGCGCAATTGAGGGAGCGCTATACGCTGCTCGGGCCGTATCGCAATGCGGCGGAACAGCTTGAAGCAGACGGCCAACTCGATCAGGTGCGCGCCGTCATCACCACCGGTGGCGGTGGACTGTCCCGGGAACTCATCGAGCGCATGCCGCAGCTCGGACTGGTCTGCGCCTACGGCGTCGGCTATGAGAAGGTGGACGTGACCGCACTGAAGGAAAGGGGCATTGCCCTGACCAACGGACGTGCCGGCAATGCCTCCTGCGTAGCCGATCTCGCCATGGCGTTGTTGCTGGCGGTGGGTCGCGACGTCCTGGTCGGGGATCGCTATATCCGCGAGGGGCGCTGGCATCGCGTTCCGGCGGCGGGCCTCGAATTCGTGCCCGGACTGGGCGGGGCGCGTCTGGGCATCCTGGGACTGGGCGACATCGGACTGAGGGCGGCGACACGCGCCCTTGCTTTCGAAATGGAAGTCGGCTATCACAGTCGCACGCGCCGCGCGGACTCCGCGTTGCCTTACTTCGATGACGTGCGCAGCCTGGCCGAGTGGAGCGATTACCTGCTGGTGGCTTGTCCCCTGACGCCGGCGACGCGGGGCATGGTGAATCGTGAAGTGCTCGAAGCGCTCGGACCCGCCGGATTCCTGGTGAACATTGCGCGCGGCGCCATCGTCGATCAGGCGGCCTTGATACAGGCCCTCATGTCGGGAACGATTGCCGCCGCCGGCCTTGACGTATTCGACGGCGAGCCGCGCAGCGCAGATGAATTCAAGGACATACCGAACGTGGTGCTTACGCCGCATCTGGGCGGTTGCACCCGGGTTGCGCTGGCCAACATCGATCGCATGCTGCTGGAAAACCTGCAGTGCTTCTTTGCCGGTGCGCCGCTGGTCACGCCGGTGAATCTGTCCTGATCATCAGCAGGGCCGCAACCCGTCGCGAGATACCAGGGTGCTATCCGTCGCGCAGCAATCGGCGCTTTTGGACGCGACGTCGTTGCCGTTGCGCCCGCTTACTGAGTTCAGTCCGCCTTCCGGTTGGCAGTGCCTGACGGCGTCCAACGGCGCGCCAGCAGCACGTAGACCATGGCGGTGATCAGTCCGCCGCCGGGGAACACCATCCACACCAGCGGGTCGGCGATGTCGCGCGCCAGGTGGCTGAAGAAACTGGCCGACGGCGGCCCGGAATTGGCGCCGCTGGCATGCCATTCGATGTACATATAGGGCAACGCCGCGGCCAGACCGATCAGCGCGCCGAGCACGCAGACGGCGCGACGGGACAGCGCCACAAAGCGCGACACGAGGGCCAGCGCCGGCACGAAACCGAGCAGCGTGATGCCGTATGAAAAGATGCAGCCGATGATGGCGATGAAGAAGAACCCCGCCAGCGGATTGCGGCTTTCGGTCAAAGCGATGAACGCCCCGGCGACCAGGATCGGCATGAGGAGCGGTGCAATGGCGACCGCCTTCCAGACGATGGCGGGGCGCGCAACGGGTGGGGGCACGGTCATAGCCCGGCGGCCAGTTGGCGCGTGAGTTCGGCGGCGGGGATGGCGCGGCAGCCGGTCACATTCTGTCCCGCCCACAACGGCGAGAAATCGCCCGAGCCGTGCGTCTCGGCTTTGGCGCGCAGCGCGGTGATGGCAGTGGTCGCCAGCGGAAAAGCCGGCGCGACGGCACTGATCGGGCCGACTTCACGCATGACGCGATTGACGATGCCGCGCGCCGGGCGCCCGGTGAACAGGTTGGTGAGTGCGGTGTGGCGCGCAGCCGGTGATTGCAGCGCGGCGCGATGGACGGCGCTGGTGGTGGACTCGGGGCAGAGCAGATAGGACGTGCCCAGTTGCACGCCGGATGCGCCCAGCGCCATGGCGGCGGCCACGCCTTGCGCATCGGCGATGCCGCCGGCGGCAATGACCGGCACGCTCACCGCGCGCACGATCTGCGGCAGCAGCGCCATGGTGCCGACCTGGGTGGTGAGGTCCTCGGACAGAAAAATGCCGCGATGCCCGCCGGCCTCCAGGCCCTGCGCGATGACCGCATCCGCACCATGGGCTTCCAGCCAGCGCGCTTCATCCACGGTGGTGGCCGATGACATGACTTTCGCGCCCCAGCGCTTCACGCGCGCCAGCAGCGCCGCGGACGGCAGCCCGAAATGAAAGCTCACCACCGGCGGCTTGAATTCCTCGAGGATATCCGCAGCCACCTCGCTGAACGGCGCGCGCCCCGGACCGGCGGGAATCGTGGCCGGGTCGATGCCGAATTCCCGGAAGTGCGGCGCCAGTGCGGCACGCCATACGGCCTCGCGCGCCGCGTCCGGTTGCGGCGGCGTGTGGCAGAAGAAATTCACGTTGAACGGCTTGTTCGTCTGCGCACGGATCGTGACGAGTTCCGCGTGCAGGGCCTCGGGCGTGAGCATGGCGCAGGGCAGCGAACCCAGCCCGCCGGCATGGCTGACGGCAATCGCCAGTGCGCTGCCCTGTGCGCCGGCCATGGGGGCCTGGATGATGGGCAACTCGATGCCGAACAGTTTCTGCAGGGTCATCTGTACACCGCACTCATGCGGAAACCTGCCAGTCGCGGCCGGCTTCCAGCAGTATCAGCAGCAGTTGGCGTGTCAGTTCGTTCATGCCGGATGCCGGTCGGGCCGCGCGGGTGTCGCGCCGCATGCCGCTGCGCCGGGATCGATACGCACGGCGAGGCGGGTGGAGGGTCTCATGGCGCTATTTTACTGGCGCGGCATGGGGTGGTGGGATTAAGTCGCGACGCAGCGTTCGCCGGAGAACGTGGCCTGAAGATGCCCGTCTGGCGGGGATCTTCAGGGATTTCCCGGCGGCAGCGGTGGCTGGCCGGAAGACCAAGTGCGGGCGCCTGGCAGCGTCGCGCTGCGGCTTGCTATGACTCGTTCGCCGCGCAGACCCGGCGCCACACGCTGGCCAGCCACGGCTGCTGATGCAGGGGCAGGCCGGGCGGGCGGTAGTAGTGTTCCAGTGCCGTGAATCCCGCCGTCGTGAGGTAGTCGCGCCAGGCGTCGAGGTCGTGATACGTGCCGTAGCGCCCGCCGTTCCAGCCCTCCTGGTTGTCGCCGCGGGGGTTGGAGGTGAACAGCACGCCGTCGGGCTTGATCGCCGCGTGCAGATCACGCAGGACACGCGGCAGTGCCTGACTGGGCACATGGAACAGCGACGCATTGGCGAAGATGCCGTCGAAGCGTTCAGCCGGCAGGCTCAGCGCGAGAAAGTCCTGCTCCCAGACCTCGCAGCCGCTGTGCTGGCGCGCCATGGCGGCGAACTGCGCGGAACCTTCCAGCCCCACCGGCACGTGGCCCATGTCGCGAAACGCCGCCAGGTCGCGCCCCGGCCCGCAACCGAAATCAAGTATCTGAAAGGGCGCCGTGCCGCGAAGGTGGCGCAGCAGCGCCGCGATGTTCTGCGACACATCGTGCTCGCGCGTGCCTTCCCAGAATTCGGCAGCGCGCTCGTTGTAGTGCTCCAGCGTCCTGCTGGTGACGAGCGCCAGATGATCGGGGGACTTGGTCATGGGATTTCAATGGGCGTTGCGATGAGCGTGCGAGGATGGCACACGAGGGGGCGCCTTGACCAGTGCCATGTCCGCGGGCATCCCGGGCGATAATCCGTCCATGACGCCACACGACAAAGCCGACCAGCCATCCGACCAGACACCGCAACCCGCATCGGCTCCGGCAGCGGACCAGATTTCGGCCTTTGCCAACCGCCTTCGCAAGAGCCTTGCCCATTGGCACAAGTGGGCGCGGCGGCGCGGCACCACGTGCTTTCGCATCTATGACCGTGACGTGCCGCAGTTCCCCTTTGCCATCGACTGGTTCGAGACGGTCTCGCCACGCGTCGAGACGCACCTGCACGTGCAGGAGATCGACACCGGCTGGAAGCGCAGTGACGAGGACTACACCGCGTGGCTGGTCGCCGTGTGCGACGCCATCTGTGAAGTGTGCGAAGTCCCGGCGGCGCAGCTGCACCTGAAGCGTCGCGAACGCCAGCGCGGAACGTCGCAATACGAAAAACTGGATGACGACGAGGCTGAGGATTTCGTGGTGGAGGAGTCCGGGCACCGGTTCGAAGTCAACTTCGACACCTATCTCGACGCGGGGCTGTTTCTCGATCACCGGCCCATGCGCGGCATGGTGGCCGACAGCATCGCGCAGCGTTCCAAGGCCGGAGCCGGAACGCGCTTCCTGAATCTGTTTGCCTATACCGGCAGCTTCACCGTGCATGCCGCGCGGGCCGGGTCAAAAAACTCGACCACCATTGACCTGTCCAACACCTACCAGGCCTGGACGGCGCGCAATTTCGCCTTGAACGGCATCGACACCCACCGCCATTGGCTGGTGCGCGCCGATGCCGTGGCGTGGCTGGACGGGGCGGTCGCGGCCGGCGAGCGCTTCGACGTGATCGTGCTCGACCCGCCGTCTTTCTCGAACTCGAAAAAGATGCTGGGCGTGCTGGACGTGCAGCGCGACCACGTGCAACTGGTGAGCCAGTGCCAGGAGTTGCTGGCCGATGGCGGCGAACTGTTCTTCTCCACCAACCTGCGCTCGTTCGAGATCGACCCGCCACTGCTGCAGCAGTTCGGGCTGCGCGAAATCACCCGCCAGACCGTGCCCGAAGATTTTCGCCGGCCCAGCCGGCCCGGGCCGCATCGCGCCTGGCATGCGCGGCGCGGATGAGCGGCTGGCGATGAATGGATGCGACGGCAGCTGATGTGTCGTCACTGAAAGCCTGTCTGAATAACAGGTGATCACCCCAGTAATTCGGTTCGATGCTTGAAGATGCCCATCTGGCGGGCTTCTTCAAG
>CANIIN010000204.1 GCA_947467405.1 Betaproteobacteria bacterium
AGGGCCGGTCATCGCGTGGATGACCGGCCCTTTGCGTTTTGTGCCCCGTTGGTCGAGAAGCTCAGCGAGCCGCCGCGGCCTTCGCCTCCAGCAGTTCCCAACGTTCCAGAACGATGATCAGTTCCTGTTCTATTTCCGCAATACGCGCCTGCATCGTCGCCACGGAAGCAACCTGCTCGCGGGTCGATTGCTCCAGGTACAGCGCCGGATCGGCAAGACGCTTGGTGAGTTGCGTCTGCTCCGTCTCGAGTTTCTCGATTCGCCCCGGCAGTTCGGCCAGTTCGCGGCTCTCCTTGTAGGACAGCTTCTCCTTGGGCACCTGCCTCTTGGTCTCGACACGTTCCGACGTCGCGACTGCGGCCTTGTCGTCTGCCGCAGACTTCAGGGCCGCCGTTTTCGTGCGATGCCAGTCGCTGTAGCCGCCGGCGTACTCCCGCCACTCGCCGTTGCCTTCAACAGCAATCGTCTGCGTGACCACGTTGTCGAGAAACTCCCGGTCATGACTGACGATGAACAGGGTGCCCTTGTAGTCCTGAAGCAATTCTTCAAGTAGCTCCAGCGTCTCGATATCGAGGTCGTTGGTCGGCTCGTCCAGCACCAGCACGTTGGCGGGCTGGCTGAACAGGCGCGCCAGCAGCAGTCGATTGCGCTCGCCACCGCTCAAGGTGCGCACCGGCGCCTTGGCGCGTTCCGGCGGGAACAGAAAATCACCGAGATAACTGATGACGTGCTTGCGCACGCCGTTGATCTCGACGAAGTCGGCGCCGGGATTGATGGTATCCGTGAGCGTCGCGTTGTCGTCCAGGGTGGCGCGGAACTGGTCGAAGTAGGCGATGTTCTGTTTGGTGCCCAGGCGCACCGTGCCCTCGTCGGGCTCGAGTTGCCCGAGGATCAGCTTGAGCAGCGTGGTCTTGCCGGTGCCGTTCGCACCGATCAGGCCGACCTTGTCGCCGCGCTGGATGCGGCAGGTCAGGTTGCGCACCACCCAGTTCTTGCCGTCCGGACCATCCCACGCCTTGCCGGCCTTCTCCAGTTCGGCCACCAACCGCCCCGATCGTTCGCCGGCACTGACCGCCAATTCCACCTTGCCGGCCCGCTCGCGACGCGCGGCGCGTTCCACGCGCAGCGTTTCGAGGCGCAGCACGCGGCCTTCATTGCGTGTGCGGCGTGCCTCGACGCCCTTGCGAATCCAGACTTCTTCCTGCGCGAGGAACTTGTCGAACTTCTTGTCCTGCGTCGCCTCGGCTTCCAGCGCCTCGGCCTTGCGCTGCTGGTACACGCTGAAATTGCCGGGGTAGCGCGACAGCCGGCCGCGATCCAGTTCGATGATGTGCATGGCCACATCATCGAGAAAGCGCCGGTCATGGGTCACGAACAGCACGCTGCCCGGAAAGGCCACCAGCACCTCTTCCAGCCACTCGATGGAGTCGACATCGAGGTGATTGGTCGGTTCGTCCAGCACCAGCAGATCGGGTTCCATCACCAATGCGCGGGCCAGCGCCACGCGCTTCTTCATGCCGCCGGACAGGTCGGCCACCGGCTTGTCGGAGGGCAGCTTCAGTCGCGTCAGCACCGAATCGACGCGATTCTGCAGACGCCATCCGTCGCGCGCATCCAGCGCCTCCTGCAGATCGTGCATCTTGTGCAGCAGCGCATCCTGATCGGCGCCCTCTTCCGTCAACGCATGCGTGGCGGCGTGATATTCGGACAGCAACCGCGACATGTCGCCCAGGCCTTCGGCCACCGCATCGAACACCGAATGCGCTTCGGCAAATTGCGGTTCCTGCGCCACGCTCGCCAGCTTGAGTTGCGGGGCGCGCCACACCGTGCCGTCATCGGCAGCGGCATCGCCGGCGATGACTTTCAACAGGCTCGATTTGCCGGTGCCGTTGCGACCGATCAGGCCGATACGCTCGCCCGGTTCAATGACGAGATCGACATGATCCAGCAGCGGCACATGGCCGTAGGCGAGGCTGACTTGCGAGAGTTGTATGAGTGGCACGGCAGCGATTCTTTGAGACCAGCGCGGAATGGGGACAACCGAGACTCGAAATCTTCAGGCATGGTGCTGAAGATTCCTTGCCAATGGATGAATCAGCCCTGGCGGACCGCATCCTTCACTGGACGTTTCGATTGGAAACAAGGAGTTGGCCGGAACAAGTTCCAGCCGCGTGCATCATAGCCGATGGGGGACAACCCGGCACGGCATTTTTCAGGGTTCGCCACCGCCTGGCCCGGCCATGTCCTCCTGCGCCGGAACCATTAAAATCCTTCGACTATTCAAAGTTCAAAGGGGGAGAAGACAAATGAAAAACGCAATGAAAGGCCTGGGGCTGTTCCTGATGTCAGTCATGGTCATGTTGTGTGCCGGCACGGCCAGCGCGCAATACCCGACCAAGGCGGTACGCGTGATCATTCCGTACGCCGCCGGAGGCGCCACCGACGTGGTCGGCCGCAAGGTGTTCGAGAAAGTCCAGATCAGCCTGAAGCAGCCCTTCATTGTCGAGAACCGTCCCAGCACCAATGCCACCATCGGCGTGGACGCCGTGGTGCGCGCCGCACCGGATGGTTACACCGTGCTCTACGGCGCCGTTGGAACGCAGATCCCGGCGCTGCTGAAGAACCTGCCTTTCGATGCACTGCGCGACCTCGAACCGGTGGGCATGACCACCATCGGCGCCATCGCGCTCATCCTCGATGGGCAGAAATTCAAGTCGCTGCAGGACTTCATTGCCTATGCCAAGGCCAATCCCGGGAAGATCAACTTCGGCCAGGGCCAGACCGCCGCATTGCTGGCCATGAGCCTGCTGCAAAAAGAAGCCGGCATCCAGGTCGCCTTCATTCCGTACAAGGGGTCGGGCGCAGCGCGCACCGCCTTCATGGCTGGCGAAGTCGATGCCGTGTTCGATGCCTTGAGTGGATTCCAATCCATGATCGACAGCGGCAAGGCGCGGCCGGTGATGTTCATCGGCACCAAGCGCACGTCGCTGGCCCCCAACCTGCCCACCTCCGCCGAGGCGGGATACGGCACCGTGCGCAATCTCTACAGCCACAACGTGTGGCTGCCCAAGGGCTCGCCCGCCGAGGCGGTCACCGCGCTCAACCGCGCCATCAACGCATCGGTCATGCAACCGGATGTAGGCGACCTGATGCGCCGCAACGGCTCGGAGCCCGCCACCGGCACGCCCCAGGAAATGGTGGCGCACGTGAAGATGGAGATGGACATTCACACCGAGGGTGCGCGCGTCGCCAACTTCAAGCCTGCCGACTAGGACCATAGACAGCGCGGGACCAACTCTTCCATGAAGGAATCCAATCGTGACTGAACCATCGAGCTCTGCATCAGCAACCGTTCCGCGTCTTGGCATCCTGCTCAATTTCCAGTCGCGTCCGGATCTGGGCGAGCCGTGGGACAGACCCTATCGCGAAGGGCTGGAACTCGCCGCTGAAGCGAGTCGCTGCGGCATCGACGATATCTGGATCAGCGAACACCACGGCGAGGAGGATGGCTACTGCCCCTCGCCCATCGTGGCTGGCGCTGCGGTGGCGACGGCGGCGCCCAATTGCCGCGTGGGTCAGGGCATTGCCGTGGCGCCGCTCTACGGCCATCCGCTGCGTCTGGCCGAAGACCTCGCCGTGCTGGACAACTTGAGCGGCGGGCGCCTGGATGTCGGGCTGGGCCAGGGCTATCGGGCCAGCGAGTTCGAGTCCATCGGCCTGCCTTATGCCAAGCGGACGCGCGCCTTTGAAGAAATCCTCGATGTACTGCGCCTCGCCTGGCAGGGTCGGTCGTTCGATTACCACGGCGCCATCTACACCGTGAAGAACGGCCTGCTGCGACCCGGCCCGGTGCAGAAGCGCATGCCGCTGTGGATCGGCGCCGCTGCGCCGGTGTCACGCGCCCGTGCCGTGCGCTATGGCGCCGGCCTCATGATCGCCAACCTCACCGAACTCGGCCATACCGCCAAGCAGTTCGACGCATTCGATGCAGAAGCCTCCGCGCAAGGCGTGGCGCCGCTGCCGCACTCGGTCGTTCGTGAAGTGCTGGTCGGCGATTCCGCCAGCGAAGCAATCGCGCGCCACAAGACCTATCTCGACTTCACCTACCGCGTGCAGTACCCGCCGGAACGCACCGGCATGACGTTCAAGGATCCGACAACCGGCGAGCGCATTCCGCTGACCAGCGATCACCCCTACTTCCTGTCCGAGGGCTACATGAAGGATCGCTGGTTTGTCGGGACTCCCGACGATGTCGTGAACGACATCGTGACCTGGCAGCAGAAACTGAAACTGGACGTGCTGTTCTTCCACCCCAAGATGCCGGGCATGCCGCTGAAACAGGCGGTGGACGAATTGCATCGCGTCACCGGTCAGGTGATGCCGCGACTTCGCGAACGGCTTGCGGCGCCCAATCGATAGCTGCTGCCCCGACGCCTTCGCGAGCCGGAAAGCCGGCAGGATAGCCCCGCCGGTCGGCTCCGAATCAGGTCAGTTCAGCTTGATGCCGGATTGCTTCATCACCTTGGCCCATTTTTCGGACTCTCCTCGAATGTACTCGGCATAGGCCTCGGGCCTGCTGCTGACTGCGACCATTCCCTCGGATGCCAGGCGCTCCTGGATCGCCGGCACTGCCACGGCCACCGCAACCGCTGCGTGCAATCGATCGATGATCGGTTTGGGCGTATCACGAGGAGCATGAATGCCGGCGAAGGTGCTGGCCTCATAGGTCGGGAACCCCGACTCCGCGATGGTCGGCGTATCGGCGAGCATGCGCGAACGCTGCGCCCCGGTCACCGCAATCGCCTTGATCTTGCCGGACTTGATCAGTGGCGCAGCGCTCAACACCGCACCAATGAACAGGTCGACATGCCCACCCAACAGATCATTCAGCGCGGGCTGGTCGCCCTTGAAGGGAACCGGCACGATATCGATCCCCGCCATCATCTTCAGCAACTCCATCGCCAGATGATTGGGACTTCCGGTTCCCGGCGTCGCATAGGTGAGCTTGCCGGGATTCGCCTTGGCGGCCGCCACCAGTTGCTGGATGGTCGAAGCCTCCAGGTTGTTTCGAGCGGCGAGAACCAGTTCCAACCGGTTCACCTGGCTCACGGGAAGCAGGTCGGTGGCAGGAACGAACGGCAGCTTGGGATCCAGCAACGGCAGCGTCACCAGCGGGCCCGTGGTGCAGAAGCAGATCGTGTAGCCGTCCGGCGCCGACTTGGCCACGTAGTCCGCGCCAATGGCGCCCGCTGCGCCAGGACGATTCTCGACAAAGACGGACTGCCCGAGCGCCTTGGCGATTTCCGCGCCGACCACTCGCGCAATCACATCGGTGGGTCCGCCCGGTGGAAACGGCGCCACCAGCTTGACCGCCTTGTTCGGGTAGGCCTGCGCCATTGCAGTGCCCATGCCCGAGACAAGCAGCAGCACCGGCAGCAACGTGCGAATGGCCGCGGAGAACAAGCGCCCGGGTCGTTGACGCAGTACATGGCCGGCATTGGCAACAGGCCTGGATATCGGATGCAGTGAAATCAATTGTTCCTCCCCTTATTTGGACTGCGTGATGAGCCGGAGCATACGCTGAAAATTGTTAGGGATTCACTGAACAAGGGGGCAAGCCCCCTTGTATATCCCCCACTTCAGAGGGAAGCGCCGACGGCGTTGTGCATAGTCGCAACTTGATCAGCGCTTCCTTAGCCCACATTTCCGGCTTGAACAGCCATGCACGCATGAAATCAAACGCAAATTCGC
>CANIIN010000205.1 GCA_947467405.1 Betaproteobacteria bacterium
GAATCGGTTGTCATGCGGTAACCAACCCGCGCATATCAGACTGATCAACCGTCGGTTTGCTGTCCGTTCTGCTCCCCACACACTGCACCATGAAATAACGAAAAGAGAAATATCCGTTCGAGAATTGACAGATCAATACATATCAGGGGCTCAGTTTCGACAATGAGCCCCTTGTTCGATATTCCTCAGGCCAGGTCGCGCGTCACCGCCTCCAGCTGCAGGCGACGTGCATGCGCGTGGCGCGCACGCAGGCGCGGCGAGGTGATGATGGCGCCGAGGGTCTCGCCCAGCACGGCGATCACGCCCACCAGCGGCAGCACCAGCATCAGCCCCGGCACGCCGGCCACGGCGCCGCCGGCGAAGATCATCACCACGGTCAGGAGCGGATGCAGCTCCAGGCTTTTGCCGATGGTCATGGGCATGAACACGAAGTCATCCAGCAGCCGCACGAAAATGAACAGGCACACCGCCGAGTAGGCCATGAGCGGATCCCCCGCGAAATCGGTGGCCGCCACCAGCACCACCAGCACGCAGCCCATGATCGAGCCGACGTAGGGCACCCAGGCCAGCACCGCCGTGATCAGGCCCAGCGCCACCGGCGACGGCATACCGATCAGCCACAGACCGATGCCCAGCGCCAGCGCATCCAGCACGGTGAGCTTGATGAGGCCCTGGAAATACAGACGCGCAGTCTGGTCGACCTGATGCACCAAGTACAGCGTGCGCTCGAAATAGGCATTGGGCACCGAGCGCACCAGGAAGTGCTTGAAGCGCCGCCCGTCGCGCAGGAAGAAGAACGCCAGGAACGGCGCCAGCAGGATCGAGGGCAGCCAGCCCGCCAGCGTGACCAGCGCTGAACCGATGTACTTCTCGGCAGCCGCGGCCGAATGCGTGGTGATCCAATCGCGCGCCGCTTCGACGATGTGGGCGCGCGCCAGGAACGAGAAACTGCGCTCCAGGCTCGCCAGCGCGTCGAAGGTGAAGCGCAGGCCGCCTTCGACGTAGCGCGACATCGAGTCTTCGCCCTTGGCGGCAATACCGGTCGTCTCGGGCAACACCAGCATGATGGCGCCCACCAGCAGCAACGTGGCGCCGACGGTGACGAGGATGGCCGAGGACTCACGCGACACGCCGGCCAGCACCAGGCGCTGCTGCAGGGGCGCGAGCAGGTAATAGATCACCAGCGCGCCCAGCGCCGGCACCACCAGCCACAGCACGTGCTGCATCAGATAAAGAATGGCGCAGGTGGCGGCGATGATGGCCGTCCACGCCAGCGGTCCGGCACGATAACGCCGCTCCCGTCGATGCGACGACGCGGCGGCGACCTCTGCGCCGGCGCTCGTCTCCGCAGACGGCTCGACGCTCACAAGGTGCCGCCGTGCCCGTGGTTGATCATGGCGGCGCGCAGCCGCACGCCGAGTTCGCGCGCGATGCGCACCGCGACCTTGGAGGCGATCACGGCGTGCGTGTCGAGCAGGCCGGTGAACTCGCCGCGGAACAGCACGGCCAGCTTGCAGTTCTCGTGCGCGCGCGCCTGCGCCATGCGCGGCGAATCATCCAGCAGCGCCAGTTCGCCGAAGAACTGCCCGGGCCCCAGCACCAGCACCTCCGAATTCGCATCGTCCTGGCGGATGATGGCCACGCGACCGGACAGGATGACGTACACCGCCTGGCCCTCGTCGCCCTGGTCGAAGATGACTTCGCCCTTGAGGTAATCGCGGTCATGCATCAATCCCGCCACCACACGCGCCTCGCGGCCGTGCAGGTCGGAAAACAGTGACAGCGAGCGCAGCAGGCGCAGGCGCGGTGATTCTTTGCGTTGGTTCAGGAAGGGCAGCGTGACTTGCATGGTGGCCGGATGGTTGGATGGACGTTGAAAATGCAAAAAAACCGTGAATTGACGCAAATTGCCTCAATAAGGCGCTTGATTTTGACCCGCTCAGCCTCCATGTTATTCGACAATGGCAAGGATTCGCACCAATTGGGGTAGATTCCACCTGCTCATGGCCTCGGCGAGGCGATGCGGCACCGACCCAGGATCGCGTAATGATCAGGTTTTAACGAATCTTTCATACAGATAATTCTGTTTTTCTTTATATTGGCGTACCGCTAAGCTTGCTCGCGCAATCCCTTCATTCTTACAGGTGACTTCAATGAAAGCACTGATACTGTTGGCAGTTGTACTGACCTTCGGCCTGACAACGATCTCGATCAATGACGCCGAGGCGGCACGCCTGGGTGGCGGCAAATCCTCCGGCATGCAGCGCTCCGCGCCGCCGGCCGCGGCAGCGCGAGCTCCATCGGCCGCGCCCGCCGCACCGGCACCTGCCGCTCAACCCGGCCGCTCGTGGATGGGCCCGCTCGCCGGTCTGGCTGCCGGTATCGGCCTGGCCGCGCTGGCCTCGCACTTCGGCTTCGGCGCAGAGCTGGGCAACATGATGATGATCGGCCTGCTGATCGTCGCGGTGATGGCCGTGATCGGTTTCATCATGCGCCGGCGTGCCGGATCGCAACCGGCGGCCAATGGCTTGCAGTACGCCACCAGCGCGCCGCAGGACGTTCAGCCCGCCAAGCCCTATGACCTGTCGATGGCTGCGCCCGGCAGCGCCGCAGCCGTCACGGCAGCGCCCGCTTCGGCGTTGAATGCGGCCGCTCCCAGCATCCCCGCCGACTTCGATGTGGCCGGCTTCGTGCGCAACGCCAAGGTCAACTACATCCGCCTGCAGGCCGCCAATGACGCCGGCAACCTGGATGACATCCGCGAGTTCACCACGCCGGAAATGTTCGCCGAGATCAAGATGGACATCGACGCGCGCAAGGGCGCCAAGCAGACCACCGACGTGGTCAGCATCAATGCCGACGTGCTCGAAGTGGCCGAGGAACCGAACCGATACATCGTCAGCACGCGCTTCACCGGCGTGATCCGCGAAGACGGCAACAACGGCTCGCCGGTGGATGAAATCTGGCACCTGACCAAGCCACGCGACGGCAAGACCGGCTGGGCGCTGGCCGGGATCCAGCAAAGCCAGTAGACAACTTTTCGAGCCGACCATCAAAGTCGGCGTCATGCCGGTGCCCTGCACCGGTGTGACGCCGGCTTTTTTGTTTGGCGGCATGGCAACAGCCTCAGCAGGCTGATTCGTTCTGACCCCGCACAACCCCCTTCATCCCATCACGATCTCGACATCCGGTTGATTTTTGTCAATTTCCCCCGGTACCGGCAGGCATACGCTGGCTCCATGACCCTGTGCCATTCAGGGTCGTCGAATGAGTGGAGGGAGAGGCATCCCGCCCTCCTCCACGCCGGATCCAACGTGCAAGAAAAGGGGGGAACAATCATGCTTTCGAAGCCATTCCGGCAGTTTGGCCTCTTTGCGACGGCGCTACTGCTCGCCTGCTCATTCAACGTCGCAGCGCAGGACCACGCCACTGCCAAGCCCAAGGGTGCGCGCATCCAGATGGGCGAGGGCCATTTCAATCGTGACGCCAAGCCGTTCCATTACTGGGACAAGGAGAAGGAAATCCCGGCAGTCTGCGCGCGCTGCCATTCCGCCGTCGGCGTGCCGCAGTACCTGAAGGAGGGAAAGAACACGCCGGCGCCGCATGTGAAGAACGCCTACGCGTGCACCAACTGCCACGCCGACATGCTCACCTACCAGCGCCACACCGTGGAGAAGGTCAGCTTCCCGAGCGGCATCAGTGTCAACAGCGGCGACAACAATACCAACCTGTGCATGACCTGCCACCAGGGACGCGAGTCGCCGGCCAGCGTGAACAAGGAAATCGAGGGCATGGAAGCGGATACGCCGAACGCGAAGATTCCGTTCGTGCACATTCACTACTATCCGGCTGGCGCCACGCTGTTCGGCACCGAAGCCAAGGTCGCCTACGAGTACCCGGGCAAGCCCTACGCGGGTCGCAACAATCACGACCCCGACGCCAATGTCTGCACGGCCTGCCATGAACCGCACAGCGGAACCGTTCGCGTGGATGCCTGCGCCGACTGCCATCGCGGCATCAAGGATCTCGCGGGCCTCGCCACCATCCGCAAGAGATCCAAGGGCGACTACGACGGTAATGGGCGCGAGGAAGGCCTGGGCCGCGAACTGGCCAACATGAAGGCACTGCTGTACACGGCAATTCAGCAATACGCGCGTACCGTGGGCGGCTCGTCGATCGCGTTCTCGCCGGACGGCTTCCCGTACTGGTACGCCGACACCAACGGCAACGGCAAGGTCGATAGCGATGAGATGCGGCCCAACAACCCGTACAAGGCCTACACGCCGCGCCTGCTGCAGGCCATCTTCAACTACACCTATCTGCTGCGGGATCCGGGCGCGGCCTATCACAATGGCCCATACGCGCTGCAGATCGCCTATGACACGTTGCAGAGCCTGGCCGACAGCGGCAAGGCCGGCGTCGATATGCGTGGCAAGACACGGCCCTGATATCGCTCTATCGCTTTCTTCGTGGACTCCGGACTGTCGGCATGATTCGCCGGCGATCCGGATTCAGGACAGCTGATCAGTCGTTGATCGCGGCGTAAACCATATTGCGCATCAGGGCGCGGTAGTACTCGCGCTGCTGGGGCGCCTGCATCATCAGCACGGCGACCAGTTGCTCGGCCGGGTCGACCCAGAACGTGGTGCCGCCCATGCCGCCCCAGTAGTACTGCCCCACCGAGCCCGGCGTCGCGGCAATCCCGGGACGGGTGCGCACGGCAAATCCCAGGCCAAAACCGTAGCCCGGCAATAACAGATCCGGCGCGCCGGTGATCGTGCCCAGATGATCAGCAGTCATGAGTTGCACCGTCTTGCGGCCGAGCAGGCGCACGCCGTCCAGCGCCCCGCCATTGGCGAGCATGTGCAGGAAGCGCGCGTAATCCATTGCCGTGGACACCATGCCACCACCGCCCGATTCGAACGTGGGTGCCTTCAGCACCGGCAGCAGCGCAGTTTTCACGCCGCTGTCGGGATCGGTTGCGAAGGCCTCGGCCAGCCGATGATGGTTGTGCGCCGGCACATGAAACGCGGTGTCGTGCATGCCCAGCGGCACAAGGATGCGTTCGCGCAGGAACTCCCCGAGCGTCTGGTCGGCGAGCACTTCGATCAACCTGCCCAGCACATCGGTGGAGCGGCCGTAATGAAAGGCCGTGCCGGGATGCGCGGCGAGCGGCAGTTGCGCGAGCGCGGCGACCTGGTCGGCGTTGGTCTGCGACAGGCGGTAGATCTTGGCGTCCATGTAGGACTTGGGCACCAGGCCGGTGCCGCGGAATTCGTAGGTGAGCCCCGAAGTGTGGCGCAACAGATCCTGCACGGTGATCTCGCTCGCCGCCGGCACGAGTCGCGTCGCCCCGACCGCCTCCACCGCCACCTTCAGATTGGTCAGCTGCGGCAGGTATTTCGATATCGGGTCGGTCAGCAGCAGGTGACCGTCTTCCACCAGCATCATCACCGCCACCGACACAATGGGTTTGGTCATGGAATAAATGCGGAAGATGGCGTCCCGCTTCATTTCGTTACCTGTCATCGCATCCGGCGCCGCCGGATCGCGCCGTCCGAAACTCTCGAAGTAGCCGACCTTGCCGCGCCGGCTGACCAGCACCACGGCACCGGGCGCACGGGCACGTGCAATTTCGTCGCGAAAGACTTCCCCCAGTTTGTCGAGGCGCTGAGGCGAAAGCCCGATGTCTTCGGGGCGGGCGTGTTCGAGTGTCGGTGTGGTCATGCAGTGCTCCGGCGATATA
>CANIIN010000206.1 GCA_947467405.1 Betaproteobacteria bacterium
ACCCACGATCAGTCCCTGTCTTTCACCAGCGTGGATGTGGCCGGATACCGGGCTGCGCAGGAAGCGCTGTGGGCAGTCTTCAACGATCAATTGCTGCCCCGCGCCGGGATCGGCGACGCAGCGCGCGATGCCATTCGCGCTGACCTGCTCGCCTGGTGCGTGAAGGATTTCTACGGCGTCGTTGGTCGATCCGGCCGCTGGCAGGAAAAGGAACTGAAGAGCTATGCCTTGTTCCTGCGAACCGCCTATCTGGACTTCGATCGCTATCCGTGGCGCGTGGCGACAACGGCAAGCCGTGAGCGTCTGAAGTTGCCGCTGCGCATCCTGCGGCAGAAGTGGCGTGGCAGAGCGAGGGCCGCCGCATGAGTTCAACGACGCTGGCGCAAAAAACGGCGGCTGATACCGCGATCCTGTTTGCGGTCTTCAACCGGCCCGATCAGACCCGACGCGTGTTCGAGGCCATTCGTGCCGCGCGGCCGAAGCGGCTGTTCGTCACGGCCGACGGTCCACGATCACAGGTCCCGGGCGACGCAGCGCGCTGCGAGGAAACCCGTCGCATCGCCACGGCGGTGGACTGGGACTGCCAGGTGGTCACGCGCTTCAGCACGACCAATCTGGGCGTCAAGCAGGCGCTCAGCGCCGGGATCAACTGGTTCTTCGAGCAGGTCGAGGAAGGCATCATTCTGGAAGACGATTGCCTGCCGGACGCCACGTTCTTCAGCTTCTGTGCCGAGTTGCTGGCGCGCTACCGCGACGATGAAAAAATCATGCAGATCAGCGGCAGCAACTTCCTGCCGGCCGGCACCATCACGCCGCAGAACAGCTACTACTGCACTGCCATCAACGATATCTGGGGGTGGGCGACCTGGCGCCGCGCCTGGCGGCATTTCGATCTCGGCATGCCCGGCTATGCGCGATTCAGGTCGGAAGGACGCATTCAATCCTACTTCGGCGATCGCGCCATCGCCGACTGGATGCAGAGCTATTTCGACGAGGCCGAGCAGTACCGTGACCACGAAAGAATAGGCATCTGGTCCAGCCCGTGGTCGTATGCCATGTGTCGCGAGGGCGGCTACACGCTGGCGCCGTCGCACAACCTGGTCGCTAACATCGGCATCGAAGGCGATGCCACCAATTCCGGCGCGAGTTTTCGCCTCTATGATCAGTATCCAGTGCGCCCGATGGGTGCGTTGCAGCACCCGCCGACTCTCGAGGTCAATCGAGCCGCGGACCGCTTGCGCTTCGAACTGATCCGCAAGACTGACCCGCGTCTGGACCCCATGCAGCGTGTGAAGCGTAGGCTGGCCGCTCTGCTGCCTGCGACTCTCCGCGCGCGCATCAAGGCATGGATCAGAAGCCGGGCCTGACATGAAAATCGCCTTCGATCCACAGATTTTCTCGCTGCAACCGTATGGCGGCATTTCGCGCTATTTCGTCGAGACCGCCACGCGTCTGGCCGGGCTTCCCGACACCGAAGTATCGGTGCTGGCCTTCGCACACCTGAACGCCTATCTCGCTGCTGCGCCGCAGGGCGCCGTTGTGGGCCGCTCGATACCGGTCCTGCCGCAGGCAGCGCGCTTCATCCTGGCGCGGGTGAATGTTGCCCTCGCACGCGGATGGCTGGCGCGGCATCCCGTGGACATCGTTCACGAAACCTATTACTCGCCGCGTCCGTTGTTGAGGTCTGGCAAAACCAAATCCGTCGTCACCGTGCTCGACATGATTCACGAAAAGTTCCCGTCGCTGTCGGCGGGGTCGAACCGCGTGGCTGCCGAGAAGCGCGCCGCCATCGAGCGCGCCGATCACATCATCTGCATTTCCGAGAACACCCGACGTGATCTGATCGAATGCCTGGGCGTCGCTCCCGAACGGACATCGGTGGTCCTGCTGGGATTCTCGTTGCAAGTCTCGGCTGCTTTGCCGCCAACTGCGCCGCCGGAACTGGGCGGGGCGCCGTATGTACTCTTTGTCGGCAAGCGTGGTGATTACAAGAATTTCCGGACCCTGCTGCGCGCCTATGCAGCCTCCACGAACATTCGCAAGGATTTTCTGCTGGTGTGTTTCGGCGACCAGCCTTTTTCACAGTCGGAGCTGAGCGCCGCACGCGACCTGGGCATCGCGCCTGAGCGACTGCGTCACTTTCGCGGCAGCGACGACCAACTGGCGCTGTTCTATCGTCACGCCGCGCTGTTCGTCTACCCGTCGCGCTATGAAGGATTTGGCATCCCGCCGCTGGAGGCCATGTCCTTTGATTGCCCGGTCATCTGCAGCAACACCTCGTCGTTGCCCGAGGTGGTCGGCAATGCGGCACGAACATTCGACCCGGATGACGCGGATGCCCTGCGCGTGGCGATGGAAGCCGTGCTGGGCCAGCCGGGGTTGGCTGATGAATTGCGACAACGCGGCCGGCGCCGGGTGGCTCTGTTTTCATGGGACGAGTGCGCCCGGCAGACACGCGCAGTGTATGCTTCCCTGCTGAACCCATAGCGGATGGCGGCATGAGCGGGAAGAAGGCATTGATCTGTGGCGTGACCGGGCAGGATGGCGCATACCTGTCACGACTGCTGCTGGAGAAGGGCTACGAAGTGCACGGCGCATCGCGCGACGCGCAGGCGGCGAGTTTCGCCAATCTCCAGACTTTGAAGATCCGCGACAAGGTGCAGGTCACCTCGGTCAACGTCACCGATTTCCGCAGCGTGATGCAGGCGGTCGAGCGCATCGGTCCGGACGAGATCTACAACCTCGCCGCTCAAAGCTCGGTGGGCCTGTCGTTCGAGCAACCGGCCCAGACGCTGGAATCGATCAGCCTCGGCACGCTCAACATTCTCGAAGCGATCCGCTTCGCGCATCGGCCGATCCGCCTTTACAGCGCCGGCTCCAGCGAATGCTTCGGCAATTGCGACACGGCGGCCGACGAGAGCACGCCGTTTCGCCCGCGCAGCCCGTATGCCATCGCCAAGGCGGCGGCCTTCTGGGAAGTGGCCAACTACCGCGAGGCCTACGGCCTGTTCGCCTGCACCGGCATCCTGTTCAACCACGAGTCGCCGCTGCGGCCGGAGCGCTATGTCACGCGCAAGATCGCCATGGGCGCGGCGCGCATCGCGCGCGGCGACACGGAGAAGCTGTACCTGGGCAACATCGGTATTCGCCGTGACTGGGGCTGGGCGCCGGATTACGTGGAAGCCATGTGGAGCATGCTGCAGCAGCCGACGCCGGATGATTTCGTGATCGCCACGGGCGAAACCCATTCGCTCGAGGAATTTGTCGCGCTGGCGTTCGCCGAAGTCGGCCTCGACTGGAAAGCCCACGTCGTGTCCGACCCGGCGCTGCTGCGTCCCTCGGATCTCGAAACCGGGCGCGGCAATCCGGCCAAGGCGACGCAGGTGCTGGGCTGGAAGGCGCGCCATAGGCTCAAGGACGTGGTGAGCATGATGGTGGCGGCTGAAATGCAGGGGAAGAGTTGACTTCGCAGGCGGCGCACGATGAAGCGGCAAAGCGTCCGCTGATTTCCATCGTGATTGCCGTGATGAACGGCGCCAAAGTGCTGGCGCGTTGTTTGGACAGCATTGCCGCGCAGACCTGCAAGGATTTCGAAGTGGTACTGGCCGATGGCGTGTCAACGGACGGCACGCTGGAGATCATCCGCGATTACGCGGCCCGGGGCGTGCTGACGCGCTGGCATACGGAGAAGGATCGTGGCGTCTATGACGCATGGAACAAGATCCTGCCCGAGGCGCGCGGCACCTGGATCTGCTTTCTCGGCGCGGACGACCAGTTGGCTGACCCCACTGTGCTGGAACGCCTGGCGGCGGTGCTGCGCAAGGATCCGCAACAGGCCATCGTCTATGGCAAGCTGAACATCGTCAGCGAAAGCGGCCAGGTTCTCGATCCCATCGTCAGGCCCTGGGCCGAATTGAAGCCGGCCTTCCTGGCCGGCCGCACCATGATCCCGCACCCGGGATGCTTCCATCACCGCTCGATCTTCGAGCGTCATGGCAGCTTTGATCCCGTGTACCGCATCGCCGGCGACTACGACGTCATGCTGCGCGAACTGAAGAACAGCGATGCGTTGTACCTGCCCGATATCGTGACGGTGAACATGCAGATCGGCGGCATCAGCGGCAAGCCGGAGAACCTGCTGCTGGGCATGCTGGAAATCCGTCGTGCCCGCAACACCAACCGGATTCCGGGCATCGCGTGGCGCTTGAATTTCAAGATCCTGCTGGCACGGGTCGGTATCGTCGTCTACAGGATCGCCGGTCCCAGGGCGCTGCATCTTCTATCCGACCTCTATCGCATCGTGACGTTCCGCAAGCGCAAGTGGACCGTTTAGATTTCCTGACATGATCGTCGCCGTCACCGGAGCATCGGGATTCATCGGGTCAGCGCTGCTGGACAAACTGCTAGCGCGCGGCGACACGGTGCGCGTGCTGACACGCCAGACCATTGGCCAATGGCCGCAGGGCATCGCGGTGCATGTGGCCGACCTCACCGATCCTGCCGCGCTGCCGGCGCTCGCCGCCTTTTGCGACGGCGCAGACGTGCTGTTCCATTGTGCTGGCGACTATCGCGATGAGTCACGCATGGCCGCGCTGCATGTGATCGGCACGCATAGGCTGTTGCAGGCGGCGCGCGGACGCGTTGGCCACTGGGTACAGCTCTCCAGCGTCGGCGCTTACGGGCCGCATCGCGATGGCATCGTCACGGAAGACTCGCCTCTCGCGCCGGTCGGGCCGTATGAAACGACCAAGACCGAATCGGACCGGCTGGTGCTCGCCGAGGTCGCTGCCGGCCGAATGGCAGCCACGCTATTGCGTCCCTCCACGGTTTTCGGCCCAACCATGTCGAATCAGTCGATCTTCCAGTTGATCGGCGCCATCGATCGCGGGCGGTTCTTCTTCATCGGGCCGCCGGGGGCCAGCGCCAATTACATCAGCGTCGCCGGCGTGGTCGAGGCCCTGCTGCTGTGCGCGTCACGGTCGATGGCGCACAACCGCACCTACAACCTGTCGGACTGGTGTTCCATGGAGACCTGGGTGGGTGCGATCTGCGCAGCACTCGGTCGTCCTGCTCTGACGCTGCGCATGCCTGCAGCGCCACTGCGCATGGCGGCCGGACTGCTGCAAGGTCTGCCGGGCTTTCCGCTGACCCGCAGTCGTGTCGACGCGCTGACCAACCGCAGCCGCTACGCCAACAACCGCATCGAAACCGAACTGGGCTACCGCCACCCCATCACGTTGGAGCAGGGCGCGCGCGAGATGGTTAAGGCCTGGAAGGCGCGTTCGCGCTGAATGATCTGCGGTAACGACTGCTACCGATAACCGTGTGACGGATTGCTGATTGAACCGTCTCCGGTGTCAGGTCTTGCTGTCGGAACCCCATTCGCCCCAGTCGGTCACCGATACCTCGTCGGGTTTGCGCGGCACCGCCACGATGAACACCGATGTGCTCAGGGCCGGCGGCAGAATCGCCAGCGGATGAGTGCGCGTTTCGATGATGCGCATGTTGTGGCGCACCGTCTGCGCCAGCCAGCGCCAGTCGAAACCCTTGTGCTCGACGCCATGCGCAGGCAGACGATCCAGCTTGTACAGTCCGGCCCAGAACGTTTCGGCCCAGGTGTATTCGCGATGGCGGATGTAACCCATCAACCAGGACGACACGTTCTTGATCCACACCGCCGGCCCGACCTCGACTGGAACGGACAGCACGAACAGGCGCGGTTTCAGC
>CANIIN010000207.1 GCA_947467405.1 Betaproteobacteria bacterium
CAGGCCGCCACGGCGCCCAACTCCCAGCAGGCGACGAGCGCCACCACCCACACCGGTTCATTGGCCAGATGCAGGCCCACCACATCACCGCGACGTACACCAGCCGTCGCCAGCGCCAAGGCAAGCTGGCGCGCGCGCTGCGCCAGTTGTGCGTAGCTGCGCTCGGTGCCCTCGGGCGTGATGATGAACACCGCATCGGGGTCGTGCCGCACGCGCCATGCAAACATGTCATACGCCGTCTGCGGTGCATAGACTTCGGCTTTGGCCTGTGCGAACTGCGAGTCCATGTTCATGGCGGGAAATCGCTTCGGTTAGGGTTAACCATGCAACGTTGTCGGCATGGTTCGATCTGGCCGCTGCGCACAATCGATACCGTATCGATACCGTATCGTGTACCGGAACAGCGCGGCCCGAAGGAGTTTAATCAGTTTCTCCATGCCATATGACGCCAATTGTGGCGGGCCTCGTGTGCCGGAATAATCCAAACCATCCATCGCTGCACTGCACCACGAATCGCCAAGACCCTTCCGGCCCGCGCCACGCACGAGATCGCTTAATGATTGTGTGATGTAGCCGAATGCATCGACCGGGTTCCGCCCGATCAACCGTCGCAGCCGGTATGTCAAGCACATGAAATGTGGTAACTTGAAATGGCATTGCAGCGACAGCGCGACGCACATGACCATCAGGGTTTCCGATTCACCAGACAGGAAGGCATTCGTCTTGAGCGAAACATCCGTACCGGCAAAATCATCGGCCGCCAAACCGAGCGGCAAGATCACCGACGAGGGCGTTGCGCGCATGCGCGAGCGCATCGGCGTGCTGGTGCCGCAGGCTTCCCCGTTCAACATCGAGGCCAGCATTGACGGCATGCGCCATTTCGCGCAGGCCTACGGCGACGAAAATCCACTGTTCAGCGACGAGGATCACGGCAAGTCCACTCGCTGGGGTTCGATGATCAGCTCGCCGCTGTTCGTGCTCACCATGGGCATCAGCGAACTGAAGAAGATGCGCCCGGAGGTTCGCGCGCGCGGCGCGCACGCGCTGGCCGGCGTGCACGAGTTCTTTTCCGGCGACGAATGGGAGTGGCTGCGGCCGGTGCTGCCGGGCGACCGCATGACCAAGCGCTACTACCTGTCCTCGGTCGATGAAAAGAACAACAGCACCATGGGCGGCGGGCGCAGCGTGATCACGCGCTACCGCTCCGACTACACCAATCAGCGCGGCGAGATCGTGGCCGTCTGCCGCTTCCGCTTCGTGCGCGTGGAGCGCGACGCGGCCAGAAAATCCGGCAAGTACACCGGCATCGAACCCGCGAAGTGGACCGACGAGCAGCTGGCGGAAATCGACAGGGCCTACGCCGACCAGGCGCCGCCGCGCGGCGGCGAGACGCGCTACTGGGAGGACGTCACGGTCGGCGACGAACTGCCGATGCTGCCCAAGGGTCCGCTGACCGTCACCGATACGCTGGTGTGGATGCGCGGCTGGGGCGCGGGCGTGCAGAACAGCCGCCTGGCCTGGAAGCACCGGCAGCGCGCGCCGGGCTTCTTCGACCGTAACGAGAATGGCGCCTGGGACGTGGTGGAGCGCGTGCACTGGGACAACGCTGCCGCGCGCATGGTCGGCAATCCGGCCGCCTACGATTTCGGTCGCATGCGCAGCGCGTTTCTTTCGCAGATCATCACCAACTGGATGGGCGACGCCGGCTGGCTGTGGCGCATGAAGAGCGAATACCGGCGCTTCAATTTCGTCGGCGACATGACCTGGGTCAAGGGCAAGGTGGCGGGCAAGTCCATCGAGGACGGACGCTGCGTCGTCGACCTGGAAATGTGGTGCGAAAACCATCGCGGCGAAATTTCCGCACCCGGCAGCGCGCGGGTCATCCTGCCGTCACGCACCGGGGGTGACGTGCAGCTGCCGGAATCCAGCGGGAAGGACGACGTTGAACTGATTTTCTGAAGACGGTGGTGGCGGTATCCGCTGCAGGCGGCGACGCGGATTTCAACGGCGCGCCTCCCTGCGGATTTGATGGAATTGATTTCTGATAGGAGGATGTTTGAAATGAATGCGTTGAAACGCTTGGCTGTTGCAGTTCTCGTCGGCAGCGCTCCGCTGATTGCCGCCCATGCTGCGGACTATCCCACCAAGCCGGTGCACCTGGTCGTGGGCCAGCCACCCGGCGGCCCCACGGACATCGCGGCGCGCGTCTTTGCGGACAAGATGCGCGCCCAGATCGGCCAGCCCATGCTGGTGGAGAACAAGCCGGGCGCCGCCTCGCAGATATCGATCCAGTTGGTTGCGAAAGCGGAACCCGATGGTTACACCACGCTGTTCGGCGGCCTGGCACTGGCGACACTGCCCTACCTGAGCAAGAGTTACGGGATCGATTCGATCCGCGACACCACGCCGATCTCGATGATCGTCAGCCTGCCCACCGCCATTGCCGCGTCCAGCGCAATGGGCGTGAAAACGCTCGATGAGTTCATGGCCGACATCAAGGCCAATCCGGACAAGCGTTTCTACGGCTCGATGGGCGCCACCGACTACCTGATCATGATGGCGTTCAAGCAGGCCGCGGCATTGCCCTTCGACACGGTGCGCTTCAACGGCGCGGCCCCGGGCTTCCAGGCCATGTTCGCCGGCGACGTGCAGTTCACCTACACCACCGTTGGCATCCTCAAGCCGCTCGCGGACCAGGGCAAGCTGCGCATGCTGGTGGTGGCCGGCAAGACGCGCAGCAAACTCGCGCCCGATGTACCGGCCATGAGCGAGTCGTCGAACCCGCAGATCCGCGATCTGGGCAATAACGTGTTCCAGATCGGCTGGTTCGGCCTGGTCGGCCCCGCGAAATTACCGGCCGACATCGTGGACAAGTTGTACAAGAGCAGCGTCACCGTCACGCGCGACGCGGAATTCGTCAAGCGCATGAGCGAGATCGGACTGGAGCCTATCGGCAACTCGCCGGCGGAGTTCTCGCAGCGCCTGCGCGACGACTTGGTCAACTGGCAGCGCGTGACCAAGCAGATGAACGTTCAACCGGAGTAAGCGGGCTTCACTGGACGCAACGTCTTGCGGGAACGGGCCGGCTCCGGCCCTGCCATGACCAGAAGGATATCGACGGCAATGCTGACGCGGATCGCTCGGGCGGCACTGATGTTTCTGGCCACCCTCCTCGGCGCGGCGCATGCGGCGGACTATCCATCGCGTCCCGTGAAGCTGGTGGTGGGTTATGCGCCGGGCGGCAATACCGATCTCATTGCGCGCGTGGTTGCCGGCGCGATGCAACAGAAGTTCGGGCAACCCGTGCTGGTCGAGAACCGCCCCGGCGCCGCCGCCGCCACCGCGCGAGAACTCGTCGCCCGCGCCGCCCCCGACGGCTACACGCTGATCACGGACGCCACGTCCTTCGCCGGCTATGCGGTTTTCACCCGAACCCCGACACTCGATGTGCAAAAGGCCTTTGCCCCGGTCTCGCTGCTGACCGAGTCGCCGGGCGTGCTGGTGGCGCGCAGCGACGCCCCGTTCACGTCGTTCCAGGACATGATCGCCTACGCGAAGAGCAAGCCCGGAAGCCTGAATTACGGCGGCATCGGCGCCGGCGTAATCCTGCTGACCTTCGAGGCGATGAAGGCACAGTATGGCGTCGACATCGTGGCGGTCGACTACAAGAGTTCTGCGGAAGACTATCGCGCCGTGCTGGCCGGCGAAGTGCACCTGACCTCATCCACCGTCAGCCGCGTTGCGCAGGATGTCGCCAACAGCAAGGTGCGCCCGCTGGCCATCAGTTCTTCAGCGCGCCACGCACAGTTGCCGAACGTGCCGACGGCGCGCGAGGTGGGTTTCAACGGTTTCTACTCGTCATGGCAGGGCCTGTGGGCGCCGGCCGGCACGCCCAACGAAGTCATCAGGACGCTGCATGGCGCCGTCGCCGAGGCCGCCGCGGCGAAAGAAGTTCGCGAAGGACTGGAACGACTCGAGGCCATCGTGGTCGCCTCTACGCCCGAAGCGCTGGCCCAGCGGCAGGACAGGGACATTCGCGAATGGCGTGAACTGGTGCGCAAGGCGGGCATACCGCAGCAATAATCCCGTCGGACGGGCGCTATCGCACCGGTCCGCCCGCCAACTCAGGCCCCGGCGGGATGCCTCGATCGCACTGATGCAAACCATGACACCGCCATGGCCAACAGGGTCATGGATGCGGCGCCCCATCCGAGCGCAGCGTATGCCTCCGCCCCGCTCATGCGCGCCAGGATCACGCTCGCCACCGAGGTGCCGACCGCCTGGCCGATGTACACGGCGGAACTGTTGAACGCGATGGTCACCGACGCCAATTCCGGCGCCAGCGTGGCCAGGCGCACCTGCTGCGAACTGTTGGACGAAAACGAACCGATGCCGAGCACCGCCATCGACAGCGCCATCAGCATGTAAACGCCCTGCGAACTGGTCCAGATGAACTGGCTCGCCATCAGGAACACCAGCATGCCCATCACCACGCGCTGCGCGCCGAGACGATCGCACAGTCGCCCGCTCACCAGGTTTCCGATCAGCCCGAACACGCCGTAGGTTGCGAGCAGCAGGCTGACCTTCAACGGCGTGGCCTGCACCAGCGCGATCGCCCCCGCCACGAAGTAAGGAAAGATCACGAACTGCCCGGCGGTGATGAATATCGTCACGCTGGCCACCAGCAAGACCGATGGATGCCGAAACAGCTTGCCCCACATGGCGCGATCGATGGGCGTGACGCGCAACCCGGCAGGCAGTGCGAACCACAACCAGATGGCCGAGATCAGGCAACCCGCGGCCACCAGTTCGAAACCGGTGCGCCAGCCCAGCGTGGCGCCGACGTAGGCGCCGGCCGGCAGACCGAACACCGCGGCAATCGACCAACCGAGAAAGACGAAGGCCATGGTGCGGCCGCGGTCCTCGCTTGGCACCAGCAGCGCGGCGGCGGACGCGGCCTGCGCCACATACAGGCCGGCCGAGATGGCGGTGATGCCACGCACCACCATCATGACGGTGTGGGAGGAGACCCATGCCGACACCAGGTGGCCGACGAAATACAGCAGCATGATGGCCACCAGCAGCAGGCGGCGGTCATAGCGACTGGTGGCGCCAGACAGGATGGGCGCGGTGATGCCGATCGATATGGCGAACACCGTGACCAGCTGCCCGGCAACCGGCAGGCTGACGTTCAGCCCCTCGGCCAGCGCCGGCAGCATGCCCGGCACGATCATGGTGCCGGTACCGATGATGAAGTTGCCGAAGCACAGCGCAAGCAGTTGGAATGTCATCGAATGCCGGATCTCGTCGAATACGCGGGTTGACCCTGGTGCGCTGCTGATCACGTCCCCGGGCGATACCGGTTCGGCACACTGCAGAGTGCTGGGAGGTACGGCGACTTTAACGCATTTGAACAGAGAACGATTGAAGCAAAGCAGGACGATCGAAGCGCCGCCACACGGCCGGCGCGAAGGCAGGGCAAAATGCCCGGTGATGCAAGGCCGCACCGCAATATCAGTCCGGCCAGCAGATCGCCAGAAGAACAATGTGATGGAGGAGCAATCATGAGCGGCAACGAAACCAACAAACTCAATCAACCCCTGCATGGCCCGACTTACGACATGCGTTCGCTGGGCTTCAAGCCCGGCGAGGTGATCGTGGTCACCGGCGCCGGCAGCGGCATCGGCA
>CANIIN010000208.1 GCA_947467405.1 Betaproteobacteria bacterium
CGCGGAGTGGAACCATTCGGCCACCCACCTGCTGCACTCGGCATTGCGCAAGGTGCTGGGCCATCACGTGCAGCAGAAGGGGTCGCTGGTCGACCCGCAACGCACACGCTTCGATTTTTCGCACGGCAAGCCCATGACGGTTGAAGAGATCCGTGTCGTTGAAGAGATCGTCAACCGCGAGATCCGCGCCAACCATCCGGTTTCTGCACGGAGCATGAAATACGACGATGCCATCAAGGCCGGCGCCATGGCGCTGTTCGGCGAAAAATACGGTGACGATGTGCGCGTCATCGGCATGGGTGAATTCTCCACCGAACTGTGCGGCGGAACCCATGTGACCCGCACCGGCGACATCGGGTTTTTCAAGGTGGTGTCCGAATCCGGTGTGGCCGCGGGCGTGCGCCGCATCGAAGCCATGACGGCGGATGGCGCGCTGTCCTGGATACAGTCCCAGGAAAGTCAGCTCAATGAGGCAGCGGCGGCGCTCAAGACGCCGGCAGCAGAACTGACGCAGCGACTTGCACAGGTGCTGGACAACCTGCGCACGGCGGAGAAGGAACTGGCCCGCATGAAGTCCAAGATGGCTTCGGCGCAGGGCGACGACCTGGCCGATCAGGCGGTCGATGTCGGTGGCGTGATGGTGCTCGCCGCGGCGCTGGAGGGCGCAGATTCGAAGGCCTTGCGCGAGACGCTCGACAAGCTCAAGGACAAGCTGAAATCGGCGGCGATCGTGCTCGGGTCCAGCGAAGGCGGGAAGGTCAGCCTGATCGCCGGGGTGACGGCGGATCTGACCTCCACCATCAAGGCCGGCGAACTCGTCAATCATGTCGCCCTTCAGGTCGGTGGCAAGGGAGGCGGGCGTCCTGATATGGCGCAGGCGGGCGGCACCGATCCTTCCAAACTGGCGGAGGCGCTGGCCTCGGTTCGCGGTTGGGTCGAGCAGCGCCGACAATGAGACGGCCGGACATGAACACGAGCGCCATTTCACGGTCTCTGTCCGTGGCGTTCCTGTTTGGCAGCGGGTTGTCATGCGTTGTCGCAAGTGCTCCGGCCCTTGCTCAGGAGCAACCGGTCGAAGCCACGACCGCCTCGGGCGAGAGGGTGCGACTGTTCCCCAATGGTCGCTGGGAATACGCCAACGAACAGAAGGCAGTCGTGCAGCGCCAGGCGCTGGAAGTCGAATCGGCGCGCGAGCGCGCTGCACAGGGCGGCCTGCTGGGCGGCCGACGCCTCTACGAAGGCGACAAGGATTTCAACCGCGGCACGCTGAATCCGAAAATGCGCTGAAAACCGGGGGCTTGCCATGCACTGCGCTCTCGTGTTTGAATAGCCTCAGGAAATGATGATGAACGCGACCCTCTATTACTTTTTCTATTTTGGCTTTTCCCGGCCGCTGGCGGAGGAAAAGGGCTGAGTCGCGTTCCAAGGACACCCTAAACCGCCAGAGCCGACAAGCCTGGCGGTTTTTTCATTCTGGGCCCCGGTATTCGATGGGCCTGGCAGAAATAAAGCATGAGACATGACCAGGAGAGCAGCGCCATGGACAGCAAGCAGGAAATGTATCCCGCACATTCGAATGCAGACCGTACCTCACTCACCGATGACGAACGGATCAAGAATATCGTGCCGCTCCCACCACCCGAAAACCTGATCCGCTTCTTCCCCATTCAGGGAACGGCGGTCGAATCCCTGATCGCCGAGTCGCGCCGCGAGATCAAGCGCATCCTGCACGGTCAGTCCGATCGTCTGCTGGTCGTGGTCGGGCCGTGCTCGATTCACGACACCAGGGCCGCCGTCGACTATGCGCAACGTCTTGCCGCAGAACGCCGCCGCCACGCCGCCGACCTCGAAATCGTCATGCGCGTGTATTTCGAGAAGCCGCGCACCACGGTGGGCTGGAAGGGGCTCATCAATGATCCGTATCTGAACGGCAGCTTCCGCATCGATGAGGGCCTGCGCATCGCGCGCGACCTGCTGCTGCAGATCAATCGTGCCGGCGTGCCGGCCGGTTCGGAGTTCCTTGATGTGATTTCCCCGCAGTACATCGGCGACCTGATCAGCTGGGGCGCGATCGGGGCGCGTACCACCGAATCCCAGGTGCATCGTGAACTCGCGTCGGGCCTGTCCGCGCCGATCGGCTTCAAGAACGGCACCGACGGCAACGTCAAGATTGCGGTGGACGCCATTCTCGCGGCGCGCCAGCAACACCATTTCATGTCCGTGCACAAGAACGGCCAGGTCGCCATCGTGGAAACCGGCGGCAACGAGGATTGCCACGTCATTCTTCGCGGGGGCAAGACGACGAATTACGATACGGCGAGCATCACCGAAGCGGCCAAGGCGCTCAAGGCGGCCGGCCTCGATGAACATCTCATGATCGACTGCAGCCACGCCAACAGCCAGAAGAACCACATGAAGCAGATCGAGGTGGCTGCCGATATCGGCAAGCAGCTCGCCGGCGGCGAAAGGCGCATTGTCGGCGTCATGGTCGAGTCGCATCTCAAAGCCGGACGGCAGGATCAGAAGCCGGGCGTCGAACTGGAATACGGTCAGAGCATCACCGATGCCTGCATCGGCTGGGAAGACACGGTGCCGATGCTGGACCAGTTGGCCGAAGCGGTGCGCCTGCGCCGCAAGGCTGGCTGACCGCCACCACGTCGGCCTGCGGCACGCCTCCTGCAGCGAGGCTGCCTCGCGCAGGGGCGGCGTATAATGCGCCGCTTCCCATGCCACCAATCATGACATCACGATGACCGCTACCCCGCGACAGTGGTTGCACGGCCTGGTGCTCGTCACCGTCGCATTCAAGCTCTGGTTGTCGGCGGTCTTTCCGGTCACGGGCGACGAAGCGTATTTCATCTACTGGGGCGCCGCCCCGGCACTGGGTTATTACGACCATCCGCCCATGGTGGGCTGGCTGCTGGCCGGTCTTCTGCACCTGTCGGACGCGCCGTGGTTGTTGCGACTGCCGGTTACCGTCCTGCCCGCCATCATTGCGCTGGTGCTGTACGCCACGCTCAGGCGCTTGCCAGGCCATGACGCCGAAGGCAGGGCGGCGCTGGCTGCAATCGGCTTCCTGCTGGTTCCGATCCAGGTGTGGAACATCTTCATCACGACCGACACGCCGCTGGTGTTCTGGTCGTTCCTGTCGGGCGTGGCGTTCTGGATGGCGGTTCGCGCTCAAGGCAGCGCGGCCGTTCGCTGGTACGCATTGTCCGGCACGCTGCTCGGCCTGGCTTTCCTCTCGAAATACTTTGCTGTGCTGCTGGGGGTCACTTACCTGGCTTACATGGTGGTGTCGCCGCCTGCCCAGCGAAACTGGCGGGGACTGCTGATCGCCTTGGCCTCGGCGCTGCCCTTCGTCGCGATCAATCTGGCCTGGAACTACGAGAATTGCTGGGCCAATCTCATGTTCAATCTGTACAACCGCCACGACGATGCCGGATTGTCATGGAAGACGCCCCTGCTGTATGCGGTGACGGTGCTGTATGTGCTGTCGCCGGTGGCCCTGCTGGCGCTGGTCCGCGATCGCGCCTGGCTCGGCCGGTTGCGGTCCGACCCTTCATTGCGTGTGCTGGCGATGCTGGGAGGATTCCCGTTCCTGCTGTTCGCCATGCTGTCACTGGTCAAGCAGATCGGCCTGCACTGGGTGCTGTCATTCGTGCCGTTCTTTTTCGCCGCGGGTGCGCTGCTGTTCGACGGCAAGGTCCTGAGGCGCGCGGCTGTGGTGCTGGGCGTGTTCAGTGCCGTGCACGTGGCCGTCATTCTGGTGGCGGCGGCGCTGCCCATGGAGAACTGGAAGTCGTCCAGGCTCTACGACGGCATCGTGTTCCATTTCCGCATTGCTGACGTCCTCAAGCAGTTGAAACCTTATGAAGGTGAATACGCCATCGCCGCGGACGGATACTCAGCCGCCGTGACGGCCTCGTATTACCGTGGCCGCGCCATGGCAGGCGACGCCGCGACAGCGCCAGTCGCGGCCGCCCGCGATCCCTACGTGTTCGTGTTCGGCGAGGCGTCCTCCCATGCCCGGCACGATGATCTCGTCACCGACTTTCGTCCGCTGAACGGCAAGAACATTCTCATCCTTCGCAAGTCGCCACCGCAGGATGCCGACTATCGGCCGTACTTTGCCGCGGTGGACTATCGCGATTTCGACATAGCCGGCGCGCGCTTCCATCTCGTGCTCGGCCGCGGTTTCGATTACGAGCGCTACCGTGCTGCGGTGCTGGACAAGGTGCGCGCGCGCTACTATGCGATGCCGCGCTATCTGCCGGTCGGACATTGCGTGTTCTGCGAACGCTACGCCGAGGGTCGATCGTGCCCCATACGGTAGCGGGCATGGGCGGCGTATGTCGGCCATTGCGCCCATGCGAGCATTGATGCGGAGGATGCTTGCAGCACGTTCGTGACCTGATCCGACTGATGCGCCCCTATCAATGGGTCAAGAACGGCTTCGTTCTGGTCGGATTGCTGTTCGGGCATGGCTGGAGTGATTCGGCGCAGGTGGCGGTCGTGATGCAGATGTTCATGGCCTTCTGCCTGGCATCCAGCGGCGTTTACGTCATGAACGACATCCATGACCGCGAAGCCGATCGCGCCCACCCGCGAAAGCAGCATCGCCCCGTGGCCAGCGGCGCCGTCGGGGTGCGGGAGGCGGCCATCTGGGTGGTTGTGCTGTGCGCCAGTGCGTTGTTATTGGCCGCTTCGGTATCCGTCGCCGCCGTGGCGATCGTGGCCGCGTATATCGTGCTGAATGTGGCTTACAGCAATGGCTTGAAGCATGTCGCGGTGCTGGATGTATTTCTGATTGCCGCCGGATTCATGCTGCGTATTCTTGCCGGCACAACGGGCGTCGACATCGATCCATCGCCCTGGTTGCTGGGGTGCGGAATGATGCTGACCCTGTTCCTGGGGTTCGCCAAGCGCAGGGCCGAATTCGCCACGCTGGAGTCTGATCCCGGGGGTGAGAATGGTGCAATGCAGCGACCTTCGCTCGATGGATATTCGGCGGCTCTGCTGGACCGCCTGATCGGCATCAGTGCAGCCGGCGCCGTCATCGGCTACGCCTTTTACAGTCTTGATGCGCGAACCGTTGCACTTCATGGCACCTCGAACCTCATCCTGACGCTTCCCTTTGTCATTTACGGGCTGTTTCGCTATCTCTTTGCGCTGTATCGCAACGGAGCAGGAGCCGACCCGGCGAGGGACTTGCTGCATGATCCGCACCTCATCGGTGCGCTGGTCGGATGGTTGCTGGTGACGTGGTGGCTGATCGCCTAGGGAAGCACTGATCTGGGACGTGCCCATGGTCAGGACTTGATCAGCGCTTGCCATGAGAAGCGGTACCCATGAGAAAGCGCGAGCCTTGCTACACTGTGGCCCTTGAGTTCCCGTTGCGGCAAAATTCTGCGACGCTCGCCTCCGGGCAGCGTTCAATTGACGGATCATCGGGAAGAATCAGCGACTGGCATGAGCGCAATGGCCGAGAACAATCATCTGCAGCATCTTGAGTCGCTGGGCGATGCCACCCAGTTCGCGGCGCGCCTGCACGCGCTGATCGAGCATTCACCGCTGTTCGAGAATTTCAATCTGGCGGAAATCCGGTTGCTGACGCATTTCATGCAGGTATACAACGCTGCGCCGGAAGTGGCGGTCATTCGC
>CANIIN010000209.1 GCA_947467405.1 Betaproteobacteria bacterium
CACCATGGCCATGTTCCTGCGTGCCATCGATCCGCTGCCGCACGATGCGCCGGGACTGGCGCGCGTGCTGAAGGGCGTCGGACTCATCGCACTGCTGGCCGGCGCGGCGATGATCATCGGCATGTTGGCCGGCAGCCGCGATCCGCTGCGTCCGCTGGGCGGCTTGTATGGCGCGAGCGCGGAGGCCAGCGGCCCCGGCGTGAAGTTCGAGCGCGTCAAGACGCTGGCGGAACTGGATGCGCGCGTGAAAGCGGCGGGACAACCCGTCATGCTGGATTTCTATGCCGACTGGTGCGTGAGCTGCAAGGAGATGGAGCGCTGGACGTTCACCGATGCGGCCGTGAAGTCACGCCTGGCCAATGTGCTCATGCTGCAGGTGGATGTGACCGCCAACAGGGATGACGACAAGACACTGCTGAAGCGCTTCCGGTTGTTCGGGCCGCCGGGCATCATCTTCTTCGATCAGAAAGGCCGCGAACTGGAGCGCATTCGCGTGATCGGTTACCAGCCGGCGGAAAAGTTCGCGAAAGTGCTGGACGCGGTGCTGGCGACGGGCCCGTCGGCAACGACGGCCGACCTGCTCGGCGCGCCAGCGGTAAACCGGCCTGCCATCTAGCCACGGCGCGAACCGGTTCGCGCCGTCTTGATCCGGTTCAGCGGCCCTTGAAGACCGGCTTTCTTTTCTCGACGAAAGCGCGCACGGCCTCTTTGTGATCGTCGCTCTTCATGCCCAGGATCATGGTGCGCGCTTCGTAGTCGAAGGCATCCTTGGGGCCCAGCACTTCGTAGGCGGCGAGATTCTCTTTTGCCATGGCCAAGGCCAGCGTCGGGCCCTCGGCCAGACCCTTGCAGAATTCCATGGCCTGATCCATCAGCGTGGCCTGCGGGTAAACGTGATTGACGATGCCCAGTGACAGCGCGCGCTCGGCATTCATCATTTCACCGGTGAACAGCAGTTCGCGCGTGATGCCGTCGCCAACCAGCTTGGACAGGAAGTAAGGCCCGCCGAAATCGCCAGACAGCGCGAGATTGCGATAGCCGGTGGAGAGCTTGGCTTCGCTGCCGGCGAGACGGATGTCGCAGCCGAGCGCGATGGAGAAGCCCGCGCCGATGGCGTAACCGTTGACGATGGCGACAGTGGGTTTGGGCATGTTGTGAAGGGCGAGCGGGATGGCGTCCTGTCGCACGCGCAGGTTACGCACGCGATCGTGAAAGTCAGCCATCGGATTGTCGGCGGCCTGCTTGTCCTGACGAGAATTCAATCCCTTGATGTCGGCGCCGGCGCAAAAGCCCTTGCCGGTGCCGGTGACGACCACGCAGCGCACCGCGGCATCGTTGGTGCAGTCGCGGAGCGCGTCTTCCAGGCCGACGCGAATTTCATCCGACAGCGAGTTCATCGCCTCCGGACGGTTCAGGGTGATGAGGGCGATGCCGTCAGCGCGCTTCTCGAACAATAAACTGGACATTCGGGTCTCCTCCGCCGGCGGTGCCGGTCATTGTTGTCAAAAATGGCAATCAGGTCCTGCACGGATTTTCTTCAGACAAGGATCTGCGAAATGCATTCTGCTGAATGGCTACCTTGCCGTTGTCAGGCCTTGCCCAGCCACTTCGCCGCGTCCAGCGCGAAGTAGGTGAGGATGCCGTCGGCGCCGGCGCGCTTGAAGCACAGCAGTGATTCCATGACCACCTTCTGTTCATCCAGCCAGCCATTCTTGGCGGCGGCCTTGAGCATGGCGTACTCGCCGCTGACCTGATAGACGAAAGTCGGCGCCTTGAATTCGTCCTTCACACGACGCACGATGTCGAGGTAGGGCATGCCGGGTTTCACCATGACCATGTCGGCGCCTTCCTGCAGGTCGAGGCCGACTTCCCACAGCGCTTCGTCGCTGTTGGCGGGATCCATCTGGTAGGTGAACTTGTTGCCCTTGCCCAGTGCCGCTGCCGACCCGACGGCATCGCGGAACGGACCGTAGAAGCCGGAAGCATATTTCGCCGAGTACGCCATGATGCGCGTATGGATGTGGCCCCTGGCTTCGAGCGCCTGACGAATGACGCCGATACGACCGTCCATCATGTCGGAGGGCGCGACAATGTCCACGCCGGCATCGGCTTGAGTCAGCGCCTGCCTGGTGAGCATCTTCAGCGTGGCGTCGTTGATGATGTAGCCCTTGCGGTCGAGCACGCCATCCTGGCCATGGCTGGTGTAAGGGTCGAGCGCCACGTCGGTCATGACGCCGAGCTCAGGAAAGTTCTTCTTCAGCGCGGCGACGACGCGCGGGATGAGGCCCTTGGGATTGGTGGCCTCCTTACCGTCAGGTGTTTTCAGCGAGGGCGCGATGGCCGGGAACAGCGCCATGACCGGAATGCCAGCCTTCACGCAGCGCTCGGCTACCGGCAACAGCATGTCCAGCGAATAACGCGACACGCCCGGCATGGAAGGAACCGGTTGCGTCTTGTTGCGCCCCTCGATGACGAACACCGGATAGATCAGATCATTCGTAGTGAGCACATGCTCTCTCATGAGGCGACGGGTGAAGTCGTCGCGACGCATGCGGCGCATCCGGACGGTGGGGAACTGGCCGTAGACTTTCATGGATATCCTTTCTGGCTGGCGGGGCATTGTCATGGCTGCCGCGCCGTTGGAAGCTGCAACCGAGGTGCTTCAATGCACCTCGGCATTGCAAGGCAGCACAAGCGCCATTGTAACCAGACGTACCGTCCGGAACCTTTTCCGCGCCGCGCAACCCCTCTGTGCAGAGGGTCACAAGATCGTCGCCCGCTTCACCTCGCTGAGCAGGTGCCTTGGTCCCCTAAGGCGTTTTTGTCCCCGCGCTTCCGATCCCGTTATCCCTTTGCCCGGGGGTTTTTATTTCCGGTCACGGAGCGCTGACGCGTTCCGCAGCCTTTGCCGTGAAGCCCGCAACGGCTGCGGAGCTACTGCTTCAAATGCCAGGGCTTCGTATGCGGCTTGGGTTTGGGCTTCTTGCCAGTGGACGGTGGCGCTGCGGTCCGAGTGATTTCCATGTCCAGCCAGCCGGCCAGAACGGTCTCGGCTTCTTCGGAGCCGGTCTTCTTCAGACTGGAAAAAAGCTGTGCCGAATAAATGGGGGACAGTTCGGCGAGTTGTTTGCGCACCTGCAGTAGCGTGAGTGATGCGTCGGATCGCGTCAGCTTGTCCGATTTGGTGAGCAGGACGTGGACCGGCTTGAGTGTCGGTTGGAACCACGCCAGCAGCTGCAAGTCGAGATCCGTCATGGGATGGCGTATATCCATCACCACGACCAAGCCTTTCAGCGACTGGCGGATGATCAGGTACTCCCCCAGCGTTTTCCCCCAGGGTGCGCGCACGGCCATCGGCACTTTGGCGTAACCGTAGCCGGGCAGGTCGACCAGCGCGCGTCCTTCGCCGAGCGTGAAATAGTTGATCAGCTGCGTGCGGCCAGGCGTCTTGCTGACGAATGCCAGGCGGTTGTGGTCGGCCAGGGAATTCAGCGCGCTGGACTTGCCGGCGTTGGAGCGCCCTGCAAAAGCCACTTCGCCCACGCATTCGGGAGGGAGGGTATGCAACTCCTTGACGCTGGTCAGGAATGTGGCGTGCCGGAACAAGGATGAAGGCATAGGGGAATGGGAGCCGTTGAATGGGACGAAATGCCGACTGGATGCGGCCAGCGCACTGGCCAAGCCGGTAATGGTGCGGAAAATGAGTCGCGCCCGCACGGTGGGAGCATTTGCCCCCTGCTTTGTTAGCGTCGCTAAGCTGCGGTAGAATAGCAGTTTTTCAGCATCACCCGGGCTTACGGGACCTGATATTCGCGTCGGATGGCCACAATGGCCACCCACTGCATCAGGATTGCCGCTTCGGGATTCGCGATTAGGAGACCGCATGAAACGAGCACTGTTGCTCGCCGCGATGGTTTTGGCCCCCCAGATTCTCTGGATGCAGGCCGGCAACGCCGTCGAGGGAGCGAAGGTCGATGCTGCCAAGGGACAGGAAATCGTCAGCAAGGTCTGCGTGGCCTGTCATGGCGCGGACGGCAACAGCCCGTCTCCGGTCAACCCGAAACTGGCTGGACAGATCCCCGAGTATCTCGAAAAGCAGCTCTTGAACTTCAAGCCCGGTGCCAATGGCAAGGCCGAGCGTGCCAATCCGGTCATGGCCGGTTTTGCGGCGATGCTGTCGGCTGATGATGTTCGCAATGTTGCGGCTTATTTCGGAAGCCAGAAATCCAAACCTGGCGCTGCCAAGAACAAGGACACCATCCAACTGGGCCAGAAGATCTGGCGTGGCGGCGATGTGGCCAGGGGCATCCCCGCCTGCGCCTCCTGCCACGGTGCGTCGGGTGGCGGTGTTCCCGGGCAGTATCCGCGTCTGGCGGGCCAGCATGCCGAGTACACCGAAGCGCAACTGCGCTCGTTCCGCGCCGGTGAGCGCGCCAACGATGCCGCCAAGATGATGCGCACCATCGCCGGCAAGATGAGCGATGCCGAAATCAAGGCGGTTGCGGACTATGCGGCGGGCCTGAAGTAATACCGGTCTGCTGTGCGGGGATCGAAAAAAGGGGGCAGTTATGCCCCCTTTTCATTTTGTCGGTGGTGATCATTAGAGCCGGCATGGGTTTCTTGCTGTCCAGCGCCCATGCGTGGCAGAGTAGCGACAGAGCCGGACGAATACTCATTCGCGCTGAGTGATTCTCAGGCTTGCAATTTCGTCAGCCTTTGCCTTCATTGGAAGCGCGACGGCGGCTGGTTGCAGTCAATCGATCATTGTCGGGAATAAGCGGGCTGCAGTGCCTGTATACATCAATGGAAAATCATCCGATCGTTCAGCACATACCACGCCTGCGTCGATACGCACGTGCGCTGATCGGTGATCGCTATTCGGCCGACGATCTGGTCCAGGACACGCTGGAGCGCGCATGGAACAAGTTGCATCTGTGGCGTCCCGGCAGCGACATGCGGGCCTGGCTGTTTGCCATCATGCATAACGTCTTCGTCAATCACGCGCGAAGCCGCCGTTACGACGTTGAAAGCCATATGGAGACTTTGCCGACCTTGCCGACTCGCGCCACTCAGGGTGATTACCTTGAGTTGCTCGATGTCGAGCGCGCGCTGCGCGCTCTGCCGGTCGAGCAGCGCGAGGTGCTCCTGCTCATCGCGGTGGAGGAAATGACCTACGACGAGGTCAGCAAGGCGCTGGACGTGCCGATTGGAACCGTGATGTCCAGACTGTCACGCGGCCGCGAGCGCCTGCGGCAGGTTGCCTCGGGCACATCCAATCAGACGTTGAAAGTGGTGAAGTGATGACGGTCAACGAATCCGACCTTCACGCCTATGTCGACGGGATGCTGCCTGCTTCATCGGTCGCCGAGGTCGAACAGCATCTGGCTTCGCATCCCGAGGACGCCGAGCGCGTGCGTGCCTGGCGAGAACTGAGCGGCGCATTGCGCAAGGCTTTCGATCCCGTGATGGACGAACCCGTGCCGCATCGCCTGGTGGTACGGCCGCGCAGGGCCTGGTCTCGTTATGCGATGGCGGCCGGGCTCATGGTGATCGGCATTGCAACGGGTTGGGTCGCGCGCGGTGCACTGTTCGGCCTGCCACTGTCCGGCAATCCGCCCGTGGCGCTGGCCCGCCAGGCAGCCATCGCGCATGCCGTCTATAG
>CANIIN010000210.1 GCA_947467405.1 Betaproteobacteria bacterium
CCACCCCCCGCTTCGCGAGGGAGGGAGAAAATCGCCGGAAGCTCGAGTACTTATTCTGTCATTCCCGCGAAAGCGGGAATCCAGCGACTTGTACGACACTGGATCCCCGCTTCCGCGGGGATGACGAAGAAATGCCATGACCTTTTTGTAATAACAATTAGCTGAACTGGATTTCCGTGTATCAAACAATTGATCGAGTCGATAGCGCGCTGCTTGAATCCGCATCACATCACAAACTCAAAGCGACAAGCCCCGCACCATGATCGCCGGGCTCGACTTCGGCACGTCCAACTGTTCCATCGGCGCGTGGGACGCCAGCGGCCCGGTGCTGGTGCCGATTTCGCCGGAGGGGCCGTACATGCCGTCGGTGGTGTACGTGAAGCGGCGCGAGTATTCGGCCACGCCCATCGACGAGCGACGCCTGCAGGTGCGTGTAGCAGAGGCGCTACGTGACGAGAGCACACGGCGCACGGCGGCGAAGAAGCGCGGCGAGGCGTATCACGGCCTGAGCGAAGAGGAAATCCAGACGCGCGAGCGGCGCATCATGACCCACGAAGCGGTGGCCGCGGCCGAGCGCGACTATTCCAGCCAGACGCTGGCCGACGCCATCCACGACACCAGCCAGCTGATGTTCGGCGAGGACGCCATTCGCGAGAACATCCTCGCGCCGGGCGAAGGCTTCTACTTCAAGTCGCCCAAGCTGTTTCTCGCCAGCGACGTGCAGCCGCGCTACATCGGGGTGTTCACCAACGTCATCACCGCCATGATCGCCGAGGTGCGCGAGCGCGCCGAAGCGAAATCGAAACAGAAACTCACCACCGTGGCCATCGGCCACCCGGTGATGTACAGCTCGGTCACCGGCGCGGCCGGCAACCGCCGCGCGCTGGACATCATGGAAAAATCCGCGCATGACGCCGGTTTCAAGGACATCACCTTCCTGCCCGAGCCCTTTGCCGCGGCGCTGAATTACGAAATGGGCATCGCCAGCGAAGAAGTCATCCTGGTGGTGGACGTGGGCGGCGGCACCACCGATTGCGCCGTGGTGCGCGTGGGCCCGGGGCGTGCCTTCGGCGGCGCGCGCGACAAGGATGTACTGTCGTACGCCGGCGATCGCATCGGCGGCGTGGACCTGGATTTTCACTTGGCATGGCAGAGCCTGATGCCGCATTTCGGCAAGGGCACGCAGACCAGCGACGGCCTGCCGGTGCCGCATCCGCTGTTGATCAACGCCATTTCGGTGAACGACTTTCCGGCGCAGGAGCGCTTTCGAAAATCCGGCGCGGAACTGCGCGAACTGGTCAAGCGCGCCAAGGCCCCGGAGAAGGTGGCGCGCCTGGTCACGCTGTGGGAACAGGCGCTGCAATTCAGATTGGTGCGCAGCGCGGAACTCGCCAAAGTGAACCTGTCGGCGGCCGAGCGTGTGGACCTGTCACTGGATTACGTGGACCCGGAACTCATCTTCCCGCTGACGCGCGACGAACTCATGAACGCCATCGACGGCGACCTGAACCGCATCGGCGCACTGGCACGCGAGGCGGTGCAACGGGCCGGCGCGAAGATCGACCATATCTTTTTGACTGGCGGCACGTCGCGCTCGCCGGCCGTAGTGCAGGCCATCCGCGATGCCATCCGTCTGGACGTGCCGGTGCTGCGCGGCGACGACTTCGGCTCGGTGACGGTGGGGCTGACGCAGTATGCGAAGGGATTTTTCGGCTCGAGGAATCGATAGCGCGTTGTTGCCGCCGCTCCGCTCAAGGCGCCAATCAAAGACCGTCATCCCCGCGTTCGCGGGAATGACAACCCTTTGTCATGCATTGGGGAATACTCACTAGAACCCGGCTCGGGCGCTCACTTGCGCGGATTGTGCGTAGTGCGTAGCGGACGCGGTTCCACCCCGCCCATCTTCGCCACCAGGAACTCGACAAACACCCTCACCTTGGCCGGCAGCAGCCGGGTCGAGGTCATGGCATGCACCTCGATGTCCGGTGGTGACCAGCCCGGCAGCACGCGCACCAGCCGCTGCTCGGCGCAGTCCGCCTGCGCCATCTGATCGGCAATCAGCATGATGCCGCCGCCGGCCACGGCCATGCTGCGCAGCAGCCCGACGTTGTTGGCGACGAAGCGCCCCTTGATCGCCAACGTCTGTGCGACGCCCTTCGCCCGGCTGAGGACCCACGGTGCGTCGCGCATGCGCAGGCACTCGTGCTGGAGAAGGTCCTTCGGTTGCCGCGGCAGGCCGCGACTGGACAGATAGGCCGGCGACGCATACAAGCCGGCTGACAACCGGGCAAGGCGCCTTGAGATGACATTCGGATCTCTTGGGGCGCCCATGCGGATGGCGATGTCCACCGCATCGGTCACCATGCTCACCTGCGTGGGTGTGAGGTCGAGGTCGAAGCGGATGTCCGGATAGAGACCGGCGAACTCCGCCAGCAGCGGGCTGAGATACATGACACTGAAGTCCACCGGCAGCGAGGCGCGGATCACGCCGCTGGGGTTCGCCTGCAGGTTGGCGAGTTCCAGGCGCGCCAGTTCGGCCTCCTGCACGATGCGCTTGCAGTTCTCGAAGTAATTGCGCCCGCCTTCGGTGAGTTCCACGCGGCGCGTGGTGCGCGTCAGGAGCTTCAGGCCGACATCGCGCTCGAGTTCGGCGATACGCCGCGACACCGTTGATACGGGCAGGCCCAGCACGTCGGACGCGCGCCGGAAACTGCTGGCGCGGGCGACTTCGACGAAAAGCTGCATGTTCCGCAGGACTTCCATCTGGGTATTATTGCATCAATGGATCAATGATTTCCATTTTTCCGTCTTTATCCCGTTCAAGTCTGCCCGCAGAATGCGCGCTTCATCAACCGAAGGAAGCGCACATGAACTCGACCAACAAACAGCCGACTATCGGCCTCCCGGCACGCATCGGCGCCCTGCTGTTCGTGCTGTGGGGCATCCTGCACATCTGGGTGGGCTTTGAGGGAATTCACCAGTACCTCACCAATGGCACCAGCGGACTCTGGAACACCCTGGTCGGCGGCGCCCGGGTGCCGCGTGCCCTCTACCAGCACACTACCGACGTCGTGACAGCATTCGCCCAGGGCCAGTTGCTGCTGAACTTCTGCATCGACGTCGGCGGTTACGGCGTACTGGGCATGTTCGTGGCGTGGATGATCTGGAAGCAGGCTTCCTGGACCGGTTATTTCATCGCCGTCTTTGTCATCGGCATCGCCGATCTGGCGTTTCTGTTCTCGCTCGTTGCCTCGGGCGTGATCGAACTGAACGCCGGCACCATCGGCGGCCCGGTCATCTGGTTTATCGCCATCGCCATCACGCCATTCGGCCTGCCACCGCTGCGCCGTCAGCCGTAACGGGCATAGGCTGCGCCCATGAATGCAAACAACCTCGTACCGCGCCAGATCGCCGTTCGCACTGCGGGCCGGCGTCACGGCCCCATCACCCGCCTGGTGAGTCCGGGTGATATCGGCGAACTGATCAAGCCGTTCGTGTTTCTCGACTATGTCGACGCGCCCGGCGGCGGCGGACCGAATTTCGGATTCCATCCGCATTCGGGCATCGCGACGCTGACTTTTCCGCTCACCTTCGACATCGAGCATCAGACATCGACCGGGCAGGTGGATGTCGTTCACCGTGGCGGCGTGGAATGGGTAGTGGCCGGCGCCGGCATCTGGCACAAAGCGCGCCCGCAGTCGACCGACAGCGACCGGCTGCAGGCTTTCCAGTTGTGGTTTGCCCTGCCGCCGTCGCACGAGGCGGCGCCGCCGTCCACACTCTTCATCCAACCGGAGCAGGTGCCGACGGACGGTCCGGTGACGGTGCTGGCTGGCACGTACGGCGCGGCCACCAGCGCGGTTCCAGTACCCTTCGATGCCAACTACCTGTGGGTGCAATTAAAGGATGGCCAAGCGTGGAACTATGAACCGCCGGCGATGCATCAGGTGGCCTGGGCGTTCGCGCAATCCGGCACGCTGGAGGTCAACGGAGAAACCTTGAGCGGCGAATTGGCGGTGTTCGAAGATGGCGCCGGTCGCCTGGCGTTTCGCGCACGGGGCGACTGCGCATTCCTGCTCGGATCGGCAGCCAAACGCACGCACGATCTGGTGCTCGGCCCCTATTCCGTTCATAGCAACCCTGCAGCCTTGGCGGCCGGCACCAAGCGCATCAGCGAAATCGGCGAACAACTGCAGCGCGACGGACTGATCTGAGTCGCCGGGTGTCGCCTGTCGCATGGCCGCGAGTCCCGCCAAGGGCGGGAATACGGTGGCCTTGAAAGCCGCTGGATTCCCGCCTTCGCGGGAATGACGGAACTTTGTAATCTGAAACTTGCGTGCTCGTTGCTGTTGTCGTCACCCCCCTGCAATCTGAAGCCCGAAGGGGTGTAAGCTGCCTGCGCATCGCACCCAAGATTCAGGAGCCCCGCCATGCTGTTACGTTCCCTGCATATTCCGAGAAGCGACTTCGAAGCAGGCACCGGCTGGAAGCTGAAGCCCGAGGGAGCCTGTCAGGGCGATATCTGCATTCCGCTCTCCAAAGCAGCCGGCGAGACCATCGATGTGGCCAGCGTGGCCGAAGACATCGGCATGCCGCTGGCCGCGGAACCGGAACACGGCCTGTGGGCGCTGGGACCGGCGTCGATCGGTTCACGCACCTTGGCCAGCGCCGCGGCGCCGGACCTGCGCCTGCCCGATCTGGATGGCAAGGAGTTCAGCCTGTCCTCGCTGCGCGGGCAGAAGGTGCTGCTCTACGCCTGGGCGCCTTATTGAGGCTGCGCCCGCGACCTGCCCGTGTGGCAGGCACTGCGTAACGAACTGCACCCCAAGGGTTTCGAATTGGTCGCCGTCGGCCTGGACACGCTGGGCGACGCCGGCTGTCGCGCCTTCATCGAAGCGGCCAAGCCCGAGCACCCATCGCTGATCGACCGCCACCATGTGCTGGCCGATTTGTTCGGCGTGATCAACATTCCGAGCAGCGTGTGGATCGACGAGCACGGCATGATCGTGCGCCCGGCGGAGACGGCGCCTGTTCCGCCGCATGACCCGGCCGCCAGGGCGCGCCCCGGCACACCGGCCGACATGCCGCAGCGATTCGTGGAGATCATGGCCGAAGCCGCCAAGGTCAAGCGCGACACGCTGGAATACCATGCGGCATTGCGCGACTGGGTCGAGCATGGCGCAGCCAGCCGCTTCGCCCTGTCGCCCGACGCGGTGGTGGAACGTTCACGGCCGCGCGACAGCGCCAAGGCGCTGGGCCATGCGCATTTCCGGTTGGCGACGCAACTCGAAGTGGACGGCCATCACGCCGCGGCGATTCGCCACTTTCGCGAAGCACACCGCTTGGTGCCCGACAGCTGGACCTTCCGCCGCCAGGCCTGGTCGCTGGAACAATTCGGCGACGGCCCATTCGCGCGCCTTATCCAGGGACCGACGTCGGACCATCCCGAAGCATGGCCCTATGAAGGCGACTGGCTGAAGGACGTGCGAGAGTCCGGCGCGGAGAACTACTACGAGCGGTGGAAACCGTAGCGGGTGACCTTGCCTCGGTTTTACGTACATCAGATTGATGTTAATTTTCTGATGAACGGAGGTAGAAATGAGCAAGAAGCGAGGTGCACCAAGTCGGCAGTATACGAATGAATTTAAGGTTGAAGCAGTC
>CANIIN010000211.1 GCA_947467405.1 Betaproteobacteria bacterium
GGCTTGACGTAGATGCGCGTCGGTTCCATCAGCACGTCGGCCAGCTTGCGACCGTGAAAGTCCCCATTCAGGTCGGGTTGGGCGCGCTCGATAATCTTGCGCACCAGTGAATAACCGTTGGAATGCGCGCCGCTGGAAGCCAGGCCGATGACCACGTCGCCGGCACTGATCGACTTGCCGTCGATGATCTCGGATTTCTCCACCGCGCCGACGGCAAAGCCGGCCAGGTCGTATTCGCCGTCCGGGTACATGCCGGGCATTTCCGCCGTCTCGCCGCCGATCAGGGCGCAGCCGGCCAGCTCACAGCCGCGCGCGATGCCCTTCACCACATCGGTGGCAGCCGGCACGTCCAGCTTGCCGCAGGCAAAATAATCGAGGAAGAACAGCGGCTCGGCGCCCTGCACCAGAATATCGTTGACACTCATGGCCACCAGGTCGATACCCACCGTGTCATGGCGCTTCAACTGGAAGGCCAGCTTCAGCTTGGTGCCCACGCCGTCGGTGCCGGACACCAGCACCGGCTCGCGGAATTTCTTGGAAATCTCGAACAACGCGCCGAAACCGCCGATGCCGCCAAGCACCTCTTTGCGCATGGTGCGCTTGGCAAACGGCTTGATCGCCTCGACCAGCGCGTCACCCGCGTCGATATCGACGCCGGCGGAACGATAGGAAAGACCTTCGGTGCTGGGGCTGGGCTTACCGGATGTGCTCACGACGGGAGGGATTCCAATCAGACGGTTACAATGACGGGGCTTTGACGCCTGCCTCGGACCGCAAGACAAGGGACGCCGCACTCCGCTGCGCTGGCGCATCCTCGTCGTGACGGCGCGGCGACGCTAAAACACTCAAAACGATGCGCCCCGGCACGAAGCAGCAAGCTGCTCACGTTACCGGCCAATTTTAACAACAAATCGAATCCGAACCCCGCACCCATGCATCTTGACGATTTCCGTTTCGAGAACTTCCGCAATATCGCCTGGATTGCCGCCGGGGTCGTGATCCTGTGGGGGCTGTATTCACTGTCCGCCGTGCTGACGCCGTTCTTCCTGGCCGCTATCCTCGCGTACATCCTCCAGCCGATCGTCGCCTGGCTGCATCGGCGCCGCGTTCCGCTCGCCGTGTCGGTGGCCGGCGTGCTGGTGCTGGAGGCGCTGGTTCTGGTGCTGCTGCTGCTCACGGTGCTGCCGCTGTTCATCAAGGAAGCCTCGCAACTGGCGCGCGAACTGCCGGCCTTCCTCAATCGCCTGAATGAAACCGTCGCACCGTGGATCCGCGCCAAGACCGGCATTGCCTTGACTCTCGATTCGAACAGCGTGATGGACTGGGTGATCGCCACGGTGCAGGGCACCGATGGCATCGGCATGCGCGTCATCGATTCGCTGCGCTCGGGCGGACTGGGCCTGATGGGCCTGTTCGCCACGGTGGTGCTGGTGCCGGTGGTACAGTTCTACCTGATGCGCGACTGGAAGCTCTTTCACAGCCGCTTCGATGCGCTCATCCCGCGCGGCTGGCACGATCCGGTGCGCGATTTCTTCGCCGAAGCAGACCATGCGCTGGGCCAGTACCTGCACGGCCAGGTGCTGGTCATCCTGGTGATGACCGTGTTCTACACCCTGGGCCTGTATATCACCGGGCTGGAATTCTTCCTGCCGATCGGCATCATCACCGGCGTGCTGGTATTCGTGCCGTATGTGGGCGCAGCCACCGGCTTCCTGCTGGCCACGCTGGCGGCCGTGATGCAATTTCCGAGCTGGGGCGGCCTGCTGTGGGTGTGGCTGGTGTTCGCCATCGGCCAGGGCATCGAAGGCAACTTCATCACCCCGAAGCTGGTGGGCTCGCGCATCGGCCTGCATCCGGTGGCGGTGATCTTCGCGCTGCTGGCTTTCGGGCAGGTATTCGGTTTCCCCGGCCTGCTGCTGGCCCTGCCGGCCAGCGCCGTGCTGCTGGTCGGGCTGCGCAAGCTGCGCGAACTGTATCTCGCCAGTTCGTTCTACAACAGCGGCCGCTGAAACCAGCCGCGCCCTCCCAGCACAACGCCGCCACAGCATTCCGTGCAGCAACTGACCTTGCAACTGTCGCCGCCACCGGCGCCGACTTTCGACAGTTTCTTTCCAGCCCGCAATGCAGCGGCGCTGGCGCAACTGCGCGCCCTCGTCGACGGCGAGGAGCAGTTCGTCTACGTGTGGGGAGCCCCCGGCAGCGGCAAGACGCACCTGCTGCGATCCTTTGTCAGCGCCACCGCCGCACGCGGCCGTCCGGCGCGCTATATCGCCCCGGGCGAGCACATCGATTCCGCGCCGGGCGAATCGGTGATCGCCTGCGACGCCGTGCATCAATTGGACATGGTCGGGCAACTGGCGCTGTTCGACCTGTACAACCGCTTCAAGAGCGGCGGCGGCGCATTGCTCACGGCCGGCGACCGCCCGCCCCTGGAACTGCCGCTGCGTGAAGACCTGCGCACGCGCATGGGCGCGGGCGTGGTGCTGCGCATCGAGCCGCTCTCGGACGAGGAGAAGAAGGCCGCGCTGTCCAGCCACGCCGAAAGCCGCGGCATTTCACTCGCACCGGACCTGCTGGAATACATACTGGAACGCGCCGTGCGCGACATGGGCACGCAGATGGCCGTGATCGATTCGCTGGACCGGCTGTCGCTGGAACGCAAACGCCCGATCACCATGCCGCTGGTGCGCGAAGTGCTGCAACTCATTGAACAATCTGCCCGCCCCGCCTGAAGGACGATATCTTGGAACTGGTGCTATTCGACCTCGACAACACCCTGCTGATCGGTGACAGCGACTATGAGTGGGCGCGCTTTCTCATCGAGAAGGGCATTCTGGACGGCGCCATCTACGAGGCGCGCAATGACGAATTCTTCGCCCAGTACAAGGTCGGCACGCTGAACATCCTGGAGTTCCTGGATTTCCAGCTGGCGCCGCTGGCGCAGTACCCGATGACGCAGCTCCATGCGTGGCACGCGGAATTCATGGAGGCGAAGATCCGTCCCATGATCGAGCAGGCGGCACGCGACCTGGTCAAGCGCCACCTGCAGGCCGGCAGCCTGTGCGTGGTGATCACGGCCACCAATTCCTTCGTCACGGCGCCGATCGTGCGCGAATTCGGCATCCCCAACCTGATCGCCACCGAACCGGAACTGAAAGAGGGCCGCTATACCGGCCGGCCCTTCGGCACGCCCTGCTTCCAGGCCGGCAAGGTGGTCCGCATCCACGAATGGCTCGGTTCAATGGGAAAAAGCCTGGACGACTACAGTCGCAGCTGGTTCTACAGCGACTCGCGCAACGATCTGCCGCTGCTGGAACTGGTCTCCGACCCGGTGGCCGTCGATCCCGACGACACGCTGCGCGCCGCGGCCGAATCGCGCGGCTGGCCGGTCATCAGCCTGCGCGGCGCCGGAAAATCCTGACCGCAAGCCTCCCTCCCGGAAACCCGGGGCAATTGCGGTATCATGGCCCACGCAATCCAGCCTTTTCATCAGATCTGCCATTGAAACCTTCGTGCGCCCGCACTGAACCGGAAGCATTCCACGCGCTGCAGTCAGCCGGCGCTCGCTCAGTCATTGATCAGTTCATTGATCAGTTCATTGACCAGCCCATCGATCCGGTTATTGAGCGGATCCCGTATCGGCAGAAGCCCCACCCCGGCCGGGTCGCCCCGACCGCCCCAACGCAATCGGCGCCATCGCGGCCCATTCATACTGTCCACCCTTGATCAAGAAATTCATCCGTCGCGTCCTCTCATTCGGCTCGAGTCGTTCAGCGGCCGAATCATCCAGCGGCGCTGCCAAGCGATCCGAGCCCAAATCGATGCCCGTGGCCAAGCACGGCATCCGCAAGGAGTCGCTGTCCAACGGCTCAAGGCGCGTCTGCGAAGGGCTGCAGCAGGCCGGCTTCTCGGCCTATGTGGTGGGCGGCGCGGTGCGCGACCTGCTGCTCGGTGTCAAGCCCAAGGACTATGACGTCGCCACCAACGCCCCGCCGGAAGAAGTGCATCGACTGTTCCGGCGCTCACGTCTGATCGGCCGTCGCTTCAAGCTGGTGCACGTGATGTTCGGCAGCGAAACGGTGGAGGTCTCGACCTTCCGCGCCGGCGATGCCTCGGTCACGGACGAACACGGCCGCGTGCTGCGCGACAACGTCTTCGGTTCGCGCGAGGACGATGCCGCGCGGCGCGACTTCACGGTGAACGCCCTCTATTACGACCCGTCCACCGAAACCATCCTCGACTTTCACAACGGCCTGCGCGACATCAAGCACAAGTCGGTGCGCATCATCGGCGACCCGCGCGCGCGGTTCCGCGAAGATCCGATCCGCATGCTGCGAGCGGCGCGCTTTGCGGCCAAGCTCGACTTCACCATCGACGACCGCACCCGCGAACCGATCGCGGAAATGGCCGACCTGATCGGCAATGTGCCGGCGGCGCGGGTTTTCGACGAAATGATCAAGCTGCTGCTGTCGGGCCATGCCAAGCCCTGCGTGGTGGGGCTGCGCAAGGCCGGGCTGCATCATGGCCTGCTGCCCATGCTGGACGTGATCCTCGAGCAGCCGATGGGCGAGAAATTCGTCATGCTGGCGCTGGACCAGACCGACCAGCGCGTGCTGGCCGGCAAACCGGTCTCGCCGGCATTCCTGTTCGGGGCGCTGCTGTGGCACGAAGTGCTGGCTGCCTGGAAGAAATTCCAGCAGGAGAACCACAAGCCGGTGCCGGCGCTGCACATGGCCATGGATCGGGTGCTCGACCTGCAGACCGAGAAACTCGCCATTCCGCGCCGCTACACGACGGTGATCAAGGAAATCTGGACCATGCAGCCGCGCTTCGAACAGCGCAGCGGACGCCGTCCGTTCGCGCTGCTCGCCAATGAGAAGTTCCGCGCCGGTTTCGATTTCATGGTGCTGCGCGCGCAGAGCGGCGAATGTCCGGGCGAGCTGGCTGACTGGTGGGAGACGTTCCAGCATGCCGCGCCCGACGATCGCACCGACATGCTGAAGGCGCCCGAACAGGGCGAGAAGCGCCCGCGCCGCCGCCGTCGCCCCGCCGGCAAGGGCGACAAGTCCGGATCGGGCGGCGAAAGCGAAACCCGCCAGAATTCGCACGGCGACGCCAGCTAGGGCGATTCGTGTCCTCTCGGGACGCACGGCATCCGGCGTGGATCGGCATCGGCGCAAACCTTGGTGATCCGGCGCGCCAGATCGCTGCCGCCGTCGATGGCTTGAAGCACCTGCCACACACACGACTCGCCGCCCTCTCGGCGACTTACCGCACGGCACCCGTCGGCGGCCCTGAACAGCCGGATTATTTCAATGCCGTAGCGCGCATCGACACCGCTCTCGACCCGGATGCCCTGCTGCACGAACTGCTGGCACTCGAACGCGATCAAGGACGCACCCGCAGCGTTCCCAATGCCCCGCGTACGCTCGACCTCGATCTGCTGCTGTACTCGGATCGCATCATTTCCCAAGGGCATCTGAGCGTCCCGCATCCGCGCATGCACTTGCGGCGCTTCGTGCTGGAGCCGCTGCTGGAGATCGATCCGGATTGCATCATTCCCGGCATCGGCGCAGCGAGCGATTGGCATGCGCAAACGCTGGACCAGAACGTGGAGAAGATCGCGCCATGAACCATCCCGGCACGCACTTACGGA
>CANIIN010000212.1 GCA_947467405.1 Betaproteobacteria bacterium
AGTGCGCGAAATCATTTTTTTTCGTGAGAACTATTAGGGAAGCGCTGATCAAGTTCCGATTATGCACAACGCAGTCGACACTTCCCTCTGAAGCAGGGGATATACAAGGGGGCTTGCCCCCTTGTTCAGTGAATCCCTAGCTGATTGCAGCGCGCCAATGAGAATGCCCCGCCCGTCGACAGCTGCGCTGCATGCCGCGGTGCCTGTCTTCCAGCACCCGTGCCAGTTCGGCCTGCGTGAGCGCCTGGGCCGCCGTGAGGTCGGCGTTCATCTGCGCCAGCGAGCGCGATACGCGCAGGGCCAGAAGGACTGTGATGGCCAGCACAGCCAGCACGGCCATGACAACAATGAGGAGTGTTTCGGACAGGGCGCAACGCTACCCTTTCCAGGGGCAACATCCGCCGGCGCAGCGCCGCAGGGCGGCACCGGGATTGCTATACTTCGCTAGCTGCGAATGGCTGGACCAATGCGTCCGCCACCCGCGCTGGCCGGCGCTCAGCCTGCGCCATGCCAGGCCAGACCAAACCGAATCAGGACACTGCAATGGATTTCAAGCACTCCCCCGCCGACGAAGCCTTCCGCCTGGAAGTGCGCCAGTGGTTCAAGGAGAATCTGCCGCGTTCCATGCAGCGCAACATGGAACTGGGCTTCTTTCCGCCCAACGGCACGGACCGCCGCGCCTTCCACCGGCTGCTCTACAAGAAGGGCTGGGTGGCGCCGCACTGGCCGGTGGAGTACGGCGGCACGGGCTGGACGCCGATCCAACAGCACATCTTCGAGGAAGAATCCACCCATGCCGATGCGCCCTATGCGGCGTGGTCAAGCACGCGGCTGGTCGCGCCGGTGGTCATGGAGTTCGGCACCGAGGCACAGAAGAAGAAGTACCTGCCGCCCATCCTCAACGGCGACGTGCAGTGGTGCCAGGGATTCTCGGAGCCCAACGCCGGCTCGGACCTGGCTTCGCTGAAGTCCACCGCGAAACTGGAAGGCGACCACTACATCGTCAATGGTTCGAAGATCTGGACCAGCGAGGCGCATCACGCCGACTGGGGTTTCTTCCTGGTGCGCACCAACACCGAGGTGAAGCCGCAGCACGGCATCTCGTTCCTGCTGATCGACATGAAGTCGCCCGGCATCACCATCCGGCCTATCATCATGATCAGCGGCTCGCACACCGTGAACCAGGTGTTCCTGGACAACGTCAAGGTGCCGGCCGACCAGATTGTCGGCGAGGTGAACAAGGGCTGGGGTTACGGCAAGTTCCTCCTCGGCAACGAGCGCACCGCCAGTGCCTTCATTTACTACTCGCGCCGGGAGCTGGAACGCGCCCGCATCGTGGCACAGCAGGAAATGATCGACGGCAAGCCGCTCATCCAGCATCCGCACTGGGCGCGCCGTTTCGCGCAACTGGACATCGAACTGCGCGCGCTGGAGTACTCGGTGATCCGCATCCTGACCGGAGAACGCAACAAGAGCGACGCCTTCGCCGTCACCTCGGCGCTGAAGATCCGCGGCTCGGAAATCCAGCAGAAGGTGCCGGAACTGGCCGCCGACATCCTCGGCCCGCGCGCGCTGCGCTATTTCGACGGCGCGGTGAACCCGGAAATCGAACTCGCCTCGCTGATGTGGCCGGACTACGTGCCGGGCCGCATCCACGGCGCCCTGCACTCCCGCGCCTACACCATCTACGGCGGCTCGATGCAGGTGCAGAAGGGCATCATCGCCAAGGCCGCATTCGGCCTGTAACGGACGATACGACCATGACCGATGCCTTGAAGAAGCCCGCCAGACGGGCATCTACAGGCATTTCCCCGGCGATCAAAAAGACCCGCAAGGCTGGCAAGAAGGCGGCCCGCAAGCCCGCCAAGAAGGCCTCGCGCAAGCCGGCCGGCGCCCGCGGCCGGCACCGCTACAGCGTCTACGTCATCGAACTGGCGCGCAACGTCATGGTGCAGGAGCCGCGCTTTCGCAAGGCCAACCCCGATTTCGACATCACCAAGGCCTGCGTCTATGTCGGCATGACGGGACTCAGCCCCGACGTGCGCTTCGACAAGCACAAGGCCGGCATCCAGTCGAACCGCTTTGCCAGGGAATACGGACTGCACCTTTTGCCGGCGCTGTACGAAATGTACAACCCCATGCCCTACGACGGCGCCCGCGACATGGAAGTGGAACTGGCCATCGCGCTGCGCGAACAGGGCTACGGCGTGTGGCAGGCATGAAGAGACCTGCGTGAAGAACGCAGTCGATCAGGACGAATCGGATAAACTGGCCCCATGACAACACCAATCGACGACCAGGCCTCTGAGCCTGAGGACAGCAAGACGATCAACGAGCCACGCCTGTGGGTGCAGAAAGGCTGGACTGCCCGGGTCATCAAGAATGAAAACGATGACGGCTGGGCGGTTGAAATGATCCTGGACGGTCAATCCGAACCCGCGCTGGTCGGCCCCTGGACCATGGGGCGCGACAAGAAAAATCCCAAGCCACTGGATATCAACGCCTTCAATACGCTGGTCAAGACGGCGTCTGAGGTGGTGCTGCGCCACGAGCAGCATCGACTGGAGTTGCTGCACAAGTCCATCACCGTGACCGTCAACGAGCAGCCCATTGAAGTCGCGCTGGACATCGTTCCCGACGAGGACGACCCGCACGCCTTGCTGAGCGCCCAGAACCTGGATGGCGAGGAGTTGGCGAAGATCAGGGTCAAACCGGACTACCGATTGAATGCGAGCAGCGCGCGCGCCTGGATAGAAAGCCGCTACGCCAAACCGAAGTGAACGCGGCTTACCGGCGCGGGTGAACTCGGCGGCGCCGGGTTGACACATCGAGAATCGTTTTTCAACAGCCAGTCGAACCATCAAGACCAACCCAAAAGGAGAAGTTCATGAGCAAGCCCATGAAAGGCAAAGTCGCCGTTGTCACCGGCGGCGCCAACGGCATCGGATTCGCCACCGTGCAACGACTGGCGCGTGAAGGCGCAGACATCGCCATCCTCGACCGCGAAGAGGGCCCGCTGCAGGAAGCCGCGGCGTTCGTGAAGAAGGAAGGCGGCCGCGCCCTGCCCATGGCCGTGGACATGCTGAAGCCGCCGGCGGTGGCCGAAGCCTTCGCGAAGATCAAGAAGGAACTGGGGCCGGTGGACATCCTGGTCAACAACGTCGGCCAATCCGCGCGCGGCGCGTCGGTTGAGTTGCAGGATTCCAGCGACGACCTGGTGGAGTTCATCCTCGCCATCAACCTCAAGTCGGCCATGCTGTGCTCGCGCCTGGTGGTACCCGACATGCGCGCCAGGAAGAGCGGCAAGATCGTGTGCCTGTCCTCGGAAGCCGGCTTCAACGGCACGGCGAAGATGTCCGAATATGCCGCTTCCAAGGCCGGCATCATCGGATTCATCCGCGTGCTGGCCACGGAACTCGCGCCGTTCAACGTCAACGTCAACGCCATCTGCCCCGGGCTGACGCGCACCCGCGCCTTCGACCAGTTGCCGGCCGACATGCGCAGCGAGGTACTGGCCGGCATCCCCTGGGGCCGTGCCGCCGAGCCGGAAGAGATGGCCAACGTCATCCACTTCCTGTGCAGCGAGCAGTCCAGCTACGTGTCCGGCCACGCCATCGTGGTCAACGGAGCGAACTGCTTCAACTAGCCGCCTGGCCACGGATGAACGCGGATTAACGCGGAACAAAACGGAAATTTTGCTGGATTTTATCCGCGTGTTCCGCGCTGTCCGCGGCCGCGCAGTGGCTCTCCCTGTTGCTTCAACTAGCCGCGGATGAACGCGGATTGACGCAGAACAAAGCGGAATTCTTGCTGTTTTTTATCCGCGTATTCCGCGTTGTCCGCGGCCGCGCAGTGGTTCTCCCGATCAGCCCGAGATCCAGTCCAGGCCCAGGTCCAGCACCGGGGCGCTGTGCGTGATCCAGCCGGCCGAGATGAGGTCCACACCCGTGGCGGCAATCGCGGGTACTGATGCCACCGTCACGCGGCCCGAGGCCTCGGTGATCAGCCTGCCCTGCACCATCGCCACCGCCTGACGCAGTTGCTCAGGCGACATGTTGTCCAGCAGCACCGCGTCGGCGCCGTGCTCGATGGCAAGCACCTCTTCCAACTGCTGCAGCGTATCGACTTCGACTTCCACCTTGACCAGATGACCGACTGAAGCGCGCGCGCGCTCGATGGCGGCACGCACGCCGCCCGCCGCGGCGACGTGGTTGTCCTTGATCAGCACGGCGTCGTCCAACCCGAAGCGGTGGTTGGCCCCGCCACCGGCACGCACGGCGTGCTTCTCCAGCGCGCGCAGACCCGGCGTGGTCTTGCGCGTGCACACGATGCGCGCCTTGTGCGGGCGGGCGGCCTCCACCAGCGAGGCGGTGCAGGTCGCCACGCCGGACAGATGGCACATCAGGTTCAGCGCCACGCGCTCCGCGCTGAGGATGGCGCGCGTGCGGCCCTGCAGATGCAGGACGATGTCGCCCGGCACCACGCGCGAGCCGTCCGGCCGGCTGATGGTGACGAGGATATTGGGGTCAAGCAGACGAAACGCCAGGCGCGCCGCATCACAGCCGGCCACGACGCCAGCTTCACGCGCGGCGATGACGCAGGTGCTCATGGCGTCGCGCGCCACGATGGAATCGGTGGTGATGTCGCCGGCGCGGCCGAGGTCTTCCAGCAGCGCTTCACGCACCACGCGTTCGATCATCAGCTCCGGCAGGGCATCGATGAGGTGTGCGGAAGCAGCGTTGGCGACTGGCGTGTCGTTCTGCCTGGTAGTCATGGGGATTCCGTTCTTTAGAATTCACTGAACAAGGGGGCAGGCCCCCTTGCATATCCCCTATTTCAGAGGGGCGCTCTTCAACGCATGCGCTGTTCCGGGGTTCATCCGCGCCCCCATTACAATGCAGCCGCCGCGCCGGTGAGGGCATGGGCGCGACGCGGGTTGAGTTCGTGCAGGCGCGAGCGGACGTCATCCAGCGTGACATCGATGGAATGCTGCCAGCCGGCATCGGGATGCGGGAAATCGCTGCGGTACTGCGCGCCGCGGCTCTCCAGTCGTTGCAGCGCCGACAGGGCAATCATGCTGCCCACCAGCGCCATGTCGGCGGCCATCGATGCCGGCACAAGCGGCGCAGGATCGGCGCGCAATGCAGCGTTCGCCCCCGGCGCCAGCTGCGCCAGCGCCGCCTGCAGGCCGTCACCATCGCGCGTGACGCCGACATATCGGGTCATGATGGCACGCACCTGATTGATGCCGGCATCGTTGATCATGCTGCCTGTCGTGAATCCGCTCGAGTCGGCAGTCGAATCGGCCCTGCTGCTCACGTTGTCGATGTTTCCCACGGAGCGCAAGGCGCGCAGCGTGGCCGCCGTTGCAGCGACCTGCCCGGCTATGTCCTCGGCGATCCAGCGCGCATAGGTCAGCGCCTCGAGCAGCGAGTTGCTGGCGAGACGATTGGCGCCGTGCAGGCCGCTGGCCGACACTTCGCCGCAGGCCCACAGTCCGCTGACGCTGCTGCGGCCGCGCAGGTCGATCTTCACGCCGCCCATGTGGTAGTGCGCGGCGGGTCGCACCGGGATGGGCTGCGTAACGGGATCGATGCCGGCCGCTTCACACAAGGCGGCCACCGATGGAAAGCGCGTCGAGAATGCG
>CANIIN010000213.1 GCA_947467405.1 Betaproteobacteria bacterium
GGTGCAGCGGCACAGGTTGCCTTCCAGCTGCTCACGGATCTGCTCTTCAGTGGGATCAGGAAAAGTCTTCACCAGGTCGATGGCGCTCATCACCATGCCGGGCGTGCAGAAACCGCACTGCAGGCCGTGGTGTTCCTTGAACGCCGCCTGCATGGGGTGCAACGTGCCGTCGGCGGCCGCGAGGCCCTCGATGGTGGTGACGTTGGCGCCCTCGGCCTGCATGGCCAGCATGTTGCAGCTCTTCACCGCGCGGCCATCGATGTGGATGGTGCAGGCGCCGCATTGCGCGGTGTCGCAGCCCACGTGGGTGCCGGTGAGATTGAGCGATTCGCGGATGAAGCTCACCAGCAGCGTGCGTTCTTCGACTTCATGGCTGACCTGGCTGCCATTGACAGTCATCGAGACCTTGACGGTCATGGACGTTCTCCTTGTTGGGTAGTGCGTTTGACGGTTTGCGGTGATCGGGCGCCCGGCACAAAAAACACACGGAGGGCGCCGCGACGAAGAAAGGTGGGAAATCCTAGTCGATCCTGTCTGCACAGGCAAATTCCGGGGTGCATTGTTGCAAAAAACGCACCAAGATGGGTGGCTGTTCCATCAAATCAGGATGTTCGCTAGAATAATAGTGAAGTTTGCGTTATAAGAGCATGACTTTTAAGAAAAAAATAGAGGATCGATGCCGATTCGGGCGCTTCTGCTGGCCAGCGTTTTCGTCTTTCTGTCTTCGGTTGCGCTGGCGCAGACCGAGACGGAACGCTTCGACATTGATCGCTTCCTTGTCGAGGGAAACACCCTCCTGACCGAACGCGAAGTCGACGATGTCGTGCGTCCGTTCTCCGGCAAGCAGCGTGAGTACGGCGATGTGCAGCGCGCGCTGGAGGCACTGGAAGTCCGCTACCGCGAGAAGGGTTACTCGGCGGTGCAGGTTTCGGTGCCCGATCAGGAGCTCGGCGGCGGCACCGTCAAGCTGGAGGTCATCGAGGCCAGCATCCGGCGCCTGCGTGTGCAGGGCGGTGAGGCGTTCGATGAGGCCAATGTGCGCCGGGCGCTGCCGGCCATCGGCGAAGGCAAATTTCCGAACGCGCGAGCGATATCGGAGAACGTTCAACTGGCCAACGAGAACCCGGCGCGCCAGCTGGATGTGATCCTCAAAGGCACTGACCAGGAGGGACTGGTCGACATCGACGTGAACGTGAATGAGAGCGCCGTCGAGAAGGTCACGATGTCGTTCGACAATTCCGGCAACGGCTCGACCGGCGTCAATCGTGTCGGCCTCGCCTACCAGCACGCCAACCTGTTCGATCGCGACCACGTTGGCACCTTCAACTACCAGACCTCGGTGCAGAAGCCCAGCCAGGTCAGCATCTTCAGCATCGGTTATCGCGTGCCGCTCTACACGCTGGGCGACTCCATCGACCTGATTCTCGCCAAGTCCGACGTGGACGCGGGGACCACGAGCACCGTGGCAGGGCCGCTGGCCTTTGCCGGCAAGGGCGACATCTACGGTGTGCGCTACAACTGGCTTCAGCCGCGCCGCGGCGAATACTCCCATCGAGTGGTGTTCGGCCTCGACCTGAAGGCTTTTCGCAATACCTGCACCATTGGCGGGGTGGCACAGTCCAACGGCGCGCCCATCTGCGGTTCAGCCGGGGTCGACGTGACGGTCCGCCCGGCCAGCATCACTTATGCCGCGCAACTGGCCCGGGCCACCAGCGTGTCCGATTTCAACGTGAGTTACACCTTCAACCTGCCGGGCACGTCACGAGGCAAGGCGGCTGATCTGGCCGCCGCACGGCCCAGCCCGGTGGGCCTGGATGGTGCGACCTCGCGTTACCGGATCTTTCGCGGCAGTGCCAGCCATCTGGAGATGCTGCCCGCCGATTGGCAGGCACGCGCCGCTGTCAGTGGCCAGTACAGCAGCCAGTCACTCGTATCCGGGGAACAGTTCGGTATCGCCGGCACCAATTCAGTGCGGGGTTTCACCGAGCGCGAAGTCGCGCGCGACACCGGATATTTCGCCAATCTCGAGTTGTACACGCCCAATCTGTCGAAATACATCGACGCCGGCGCAGCCAACGTGAAAGTGCTCGGCTTCCTCGACTGGGGGAGCGCCAGCAACAACCCGCTCGCCGGCGAGACCACGCAGGGAGCGGCCATCTCGGCAATGGGCATGGGACTGCGCTGGCAGTACGAAAGAAACTTTACCTGGCGATTCGATTTCGGCCAGGTCATCGACCCGGCCGGCGCCAAGGCGGGAGGCGCGCGACGCGCCACTTTCTCCCTTTCGTACACGTTCTGAGTATTTGGTCACACTCTGCTGTGACAACCCTCCGCAGGGGGGGCGTAGCTGCGTTGACCCTCCCGCCCTGCGCATGGGATATTCACCCTGCGCCGGTGGTGGGAATGCGGGTCGCGAACGAAAGCTGGATTCAGGCAAGCCTGAGCAGCGTGGAATGGCAGTTTCCCTGGGAGGGGCAGTTTGAATTGCAGCATCGCGATTGGCGACAACCTGCGACCGAAGCTCATTGCTTCGATGGTGGCGGCCTGCTTCGCCGCCCCGCATGTTGCACAAGCCAATCCGGTCGGCGCGTCGGTCGCTGTCGGTCAGGCGTCCTTCGCTAGCCAGGGCTCCACCCTCAACATCACCAACAGCCCCGGCGCGGTCATCAACTGGCAGGGCTTCTCGATCAACGCCGGCGAAACAACGCGTTTCATCCAGCAGAGCACGGCCTCCAGTGTGCTCAACCGCGTGCTGGGGGCAGACCCGTCGGTCATCCTCGGCAACCTGCAATCCAACGGCAAGGTGTTCCTGATCAATCCGGCCGGCATCATGGTCGGGCAGGGCGCGCGCATCGACGTGGCCGGATTCGTGGCCTCGACGCTGAACCTATCCAACCAGGATTTCGCCAACGGGCGCCTGAACTTCCAGTCCAATCCGCTGGCCGGCAGCCTCACCAATGCCGGCCTGATCACCACGCCCGAGGGCGGCAGCGTGTTCCTCGTGGCACCGAATGTCGCCAACAGCGGCGGCATCAGCGCCCAGCAGGGCGAAGTCATCCTCGCCGCCGGCAACAGCGTGCAACTGGTGGACACCGGCACGCCGGGCGTGCGCGTCGAACTCAGCACCACCGACGGCAACAAGGCCGAGAACCTCGGCACCATCATCGCCAACGCCGGCAAGATCGGCCTCGTTGGCGCGCTGGTGAGAAACAGCGGTCGCATCAACGCCGACCAGGTCACGCGCGGTCCGGATGGCCGGGTGTTCCTGCGCGCGAAGAAGGACGTCACGCTGGATCCGTCCAGCGTCATCACCGCCAGCGGTGAACGCGGCGGCGATATCTCGATTCAGGCCGAGACCGGCACGGCGCTGGTGTCGGGGCGTGTCGAAGCGACCGGTTCCGCCGGCAAGGGCGGTTCGCTCAAGGCGCTGGGGCAATTTGTCGGATTGACGGCTGCCTCGCTCGATGCATCGGGCGCGACCGGCGGCGGCAGCGTGCTGGTCGGTGGCGACGTCCATGGCGCCAATGCCGACGTGCAGAACGCCTGGCGCACCTTTGTCGGTTCGGATGTGTCCATCAAGGCGGACGCCACCACGCAGGGCGACGGCGGCAAGGTCATCGTGTGGGCCGATGACACCACGCGCTATTACGGATCGATATCGGCTCGCGGTGGGGTTGAGGGCGGCAATGGCGGATTCGTCGAAACATCGGGCAAGCACACCTTGGTGTTTCGCGGCACGGTCGACACCTCGGCGCCGAACGGCAGCGCCGGGTCATTGCTTCTTGACCCACAGGACATCACCATCGTCAATGGGGGCGGGGGCTCAAACGATGGGTATCTGAGCGGCAACATCGTCAGTTTTGCGGAACCGGATACGAGTACCGACATCACCATCTCCGAGACGGCGCTGGAGGGCCTGTCCGGGAACGTGACGCTGCAGGCCAGTCGTGATGTCATCTTCAGCGACTTGACCACCGACAGCCAGTTGAACATGACCGGCGTGACGTCCGGCAACACGTTCACGATCACCGCCACTCGGGACATCATCGGCACGGCTGACGTGAACGATCGCATCATCACCAGCGGTGGATCGGTTGTGTTCACCACCACCAGCGGCCAGATCAATATCGGCGGCATCAACTCCAACGGCGGCAACGTCACGCTGACCGCCGGCGGCAGCGGCAATCTGGTCGTGCGCGAAATCAAGACCACGCCGACCCTGCTGGTGACCAGCGGCGCGATCAATCTGACGGCCGGCGGCGTCGCGTCGCTCGGCGGCGGGAATATCGACGCGCGCCCCTATCTCAGCGCCACGGCGGGCAATGTCTTCGCCTCGGCTGGCGGCGCGATTGCCATGCAGAGCGGGACGACGATCTATGGCAATGACGTAAAACTCACGGCAGTAGGCGGCATCACTGACGGTACGGCCAATGGCGCGCTCACGCTGGATGCCGCAAGGGTCAGGGCGTTCAATTCGGGCAGCGGAAATATCTCGCTGACAAATACTGGCACCGGCCAGGGCTCGGGCGAGCTTGCGATCGATGATCTCGGTCTGTCCAGTGCCGGTATCCAGAATTCGGCGGCAGGAGGTTTGGTCACGGTCAGTGCGACGCAGGCGAAACTGAAAATCGCCAAGGCGGTCACGGCCAATGCCGGCGATATCATGCTCGTCAGCGACAAGATGGACATTACCGACGTCATCAACTCCGGCAGTTCATCCACGGGTACGGTGACGCTGCGGCCCTGGAACAACGGCACGACCATCGATCTGGGATCGACGGTTGACAACACCAGCAGCACGCTGGAGTTGTCGCAGACGGAACTGGCCAAGGTGACGGCCGGTGTGCTGCGAATCGGTGGCACTAGCTATACCGGCGGTATCAACATCACGCAGAACCTGAACATCTCGACCGCCAGTTCATTCAGCCTGCTGAACAATGCCAACATCGGCGTGACCTCTGCACAAACCATCACCACCAGCAAGCTCAAGGTTGCCAGCAACGGGACGGTTGCCCTTGCCGGCAATAACTCGGTTGGCACTTTGTCCGGCACCTACGGCAGTTCCAGCAACAGCTTCACGTACAAGAATGCCGGCGCACTGACTGTCGGGACAGTGGATTCGACCAGCGGCATCGCCGGCGACGGCAATCTGACCCTGGATACCGGCACGGGCGCCATGACCATCAGCAATTCGCTCGGCGCCGCATCGGGGGCCATTGCGCTGACCACGGCAGGTTCCTCCAACAACATCAATTTCGGCAGCGGTGTCACCGTAACCGGCGGTTCCCTGACGCTCGCCGGCACCGGATCGGCTGCGTTCAACAGTGGCACCGTGACATTGAACGCCCCGGTAACGTCGACCGCAATCCCATTGAGCATCGGCGGCGCGACGGTCAACTTCAACGGCGCGACGAATTCGATCAACAACCTGACTGTCACCGGTGGCACCTTGCAGGGATCGGGCAATGTCACGGTGAACGCCAACGGGACATTAGCATGGTCCGGTGGCACGATAACCAGTGGGTTGACTTTGACGACGGCGGCGACGTCGACCACCAATTTCAATTCGACCGCAAATTTGGGTGCGGGTGCCACCTGGAACAATTATGGCGAAGTGATCTGGGGTCACTTCACGGGTAA
>CANIIN010000214.1 GCA_947467405.1 Betaproteobacteria bacterium
GATGACGCGGCCTGTGACCTGGTTCTCACCACCGGCGGCACGGGGCCGGCGCCGCGCGACGTGACGCCGGAGGCCACCGTCGCCGTGGCCGACAAGGTGATGCCCGGTTTCGGTGAACAGATGCGCCGCATCAGCCTGGAGTTCGTGCCGACTGCCATCCTGTCGCGGCAGGTGGCGGTCATTCGCAAGCAGGCCCTGATCATCAACCTGCCCGGCCAGCCCAAGTCCATTCGCGAGACGCTGGAGGGCTTGAAGGGACCGGACGGCCGGTCCATCGTGCCCGGCATCTTCGCCGCGGTACCGTACTGCATCGACCTGATCGGCGGCCCCTACATCGAGACGCACGACGCGGTGATCAAGGCGTTCCGGCCCAAGTCCGCGATCCGGCCGCCCACAACATCCGCGTGACCACACGATTGACCGAACCATGAATCTGCTCGAAACCATCGAGATCGAAACCGGTCCGAACCCCACCGCCAGCGTGATCTGGCTGCATGGCCTGGGCGCCGATGCCAGCGACTTCGAGCCCATCGTGCCGGAACTCGGCCGCCTGCCGCAGCCGGTGCGCTTTGTTTTCCCGAATGCGCCGGTACGCCCCATCACGATCAATGGCGGCATGGCGATGCGCGCCTGGTACGACATTTCGGAAATGACCATCAGGCGCGAGGACGAGGCCGGCGTGCGCGCCTCGCAGGCGCAGATCGAAGCGCTGATGGCACGCGAGAAGACGCGCGGCACGCCGGCATTGCGCCTGGTGCTGGCCGGCTTTTCACAGGGCGGCGCCATCGCCTTCCAGACCGCGCTGCGCCATCCGGAGCGCCTGGCCGGCATCATGGCGCTGTCCACCTATGTGCCGCTGGCCGACCAACTCGCCGGCGAAGTGTCGATCATGAACCGCGACGTGCCGATCTTCATGGCGCACGGCGTGCAAGACCCGATGATCACGGTGCAGCGCGCCCGGGAATCGCGTGCGCTGCTGGAGTCGCTGCAGTACAAGGTGGAGTGGCACGACTACCCGATGGAGCACGCGGTCTGCCCCGCGGAAATCCGCGACATCGGTACGTGGCTGATCCGGGTGCTGGCCTAGGGCTATTAATGAACAAGGGGGCAAGCCCCCTTGTCTATCCCCCACTTCAGAGGGAAGCGCCGACGGCGTTGTGCATTTTCGCAACTTGATCAGCGCTTCCCTAGAACCTGATCTTCGCCCGGCATAGCCGGGGTGCTCAGTTGCCAGAATTCAGGTTGATGAAATCCAGTCGATGAAATTCAGTCGCTGGTATCGCGAATCATCTGCCGCGCGGAGATCAGCTCGAAATCGCCGCCGCGCTCCTGCACCGCCGAGGGCAGCAGCAGTACCGTCATGGCGCCATGGTTGAACTCGAAGGTCTGCCCGGCCACATGGACGTCGGGACGCACCAGCAGCTGCGCTTCGATGGCGGTCACGGACGGGTTGAGCAGAATGGCCTGATGCTCATCGCCATTCTGCGCACGCAGCGTCACCAGGGCGGCCGTTCGTCCCAGACTCTGTATGCCCACCGAGCCCTGCTGCCTGGCGTCGCGATTCAGGCGCCGGATGATGCCGATCACCCAGTTGTCGCCGCCCTCGGGCTGCAGTCCGGTCAGGCAGCCGATGCCCAGCCACTCGCCCTTGATGTGCGGAATGGATGCGCCGAAACCACCTGCGCTGACGTCCTCGACGATCCAGTTCTCGATGAGGTTGCTATCGAAATCCAGCGTAGTCGACGGATCCAGCACCGACATGATGCCGTCAAAGCCCGGCGCAACCAGCAGGCGCGACTTCACGCGGTGGCGCTGATGGCGGCGCTCCGGTGGCGTGGGGGACCAGTACAGCGCCAGATGGCGCAGGACTTCCAGCACCGCCTCCGGCTCATAGGTGCCGCCCAGACTCACGCCGGCCGGCATGGCATGGCTCGATTCGATGCTGCGTACCATCTGCACCAGTTCCTGCGTCGCCTTGCCGGCAGCAAAGAAGCGCAGCGTCGGCGCGTGCTGTGGCGGCCGCGCCAGTCGCAGCGGCGGCCGGTCGGTGGTCAGGTCGATCCAGTAGGCGATATCCGGCTGCTGGTCCATCGCCAGCTTGAAGGACGTGGAGAAGTGCGCGATCAGCCTCTCCGCCAGTTCCATCTCCACCGGCAGCAGGCTGTCCGGCGAGGATGCCGCCAGCATCACCGCGCGCAGGAATTCCTGTTCCGGCGTCGACTCTCCAGGCAGCCCGGCCTGCACCACGGCCTTGGCGCCGGCGATCTTCTGCCCCTCGGCAAAGGCATAGACCCGCGCCACGTGACCCCACAAGCTGCCGTCGAACGGACCGTAGCGGATGTACTGCCACTTGATCTGCGCAGCCAGGGAGCGCAGTGCCCGCACCGTGAGCAGCGGCAAGCCGGATTTCAGCGCGTCGGCGCCCTTCGCTCCCGAGACGAATGTCTCCACGCACGACTCGAACGCCAGCGCCGACTGCTTCCAGTATCCATGAATGGCGTTCCACAGCCGCTGCTCCTGGAAGCGCGACAGCCGCGCCGAAGAGAGGTAGTCGCGCTGCAGCTTGCGCACGTGCACCTGCGCGGCATCGTCGACCAGCAGCACGAGTTGCAGGCGGTAATCGGGCTTGAAACCCTCGACCGTTCGCACCGACTCCAGCCAGTGCGCGAGTTCCTCGAGCGCCTTGAACGCGTCCTGCGCCGGAACCTCTTCCAGTATCCGCCGGGCCTCCTTCAGGTCGGCCATCGGATGATCCGGCTTGCCCCCGCCGAATATATTGAGCATCAAGTCCCTCCCGGGTGCTTCGGTCTTGTTGAGACACCAATCAAGGGGCACGGCCCCCTTGAAAATCCCCCACTTCAGCGGGCAGCATGAAGAGTCCTGTCGCGATTTCCGGACTTGATCAGCACATCCCTATCAACGGGAAATGGTACAGATTCGAACTCGATCCCGCTTTGAAATCCGCACCAGGCGCACCGTCCCCGAGGCTTGCGCAGGCAAGCGCCATGCCGATGGCATAACTCGCGCGTGGCACGGCAGGAATCGGGATGAGGCGGGACTAGAGGATGCGGTTGAACCAGAGCATCGACAGCAGGCCGGCCAGCATGACCAGCAACGCGCCGATGGCGACAAACACGCCGCTCAGCTCGGTGGCGCGCCCCTTGCCGAGTGCCAGCCGCGCGCTCAACTGCTTGTAGATCTTCTTCAGCTCCGCGGCATTGCCGGCCTTGAAGTATTCGCCATGCGTGGTGTCGGCCACTTTCTTGAGCGACGCCTCGTCCAGCCGCACGCGCATCGACCAGCCGTCCGCGGTCAGCGTGGTGCCGGTGGTGGTGCCGATGCCCACCGTGTACACACGCACGCCGCGTTCGGCGGCAAGCTTGGCGGCATCGAGCAATTCCGGTCCGGTATTGCTCTCGCCATCAGAGAGCAACACGATGGCCGTGGTGCTGTTCGAGCCGGCCGGCACCGGCTTGAAATTGGCGATTTCGGCCAGCCGCGCCGGGTCGCGCGTCCAGCGATCGGCGCTCGTGCCGGAGATGAACTTTTCCACATCGAGACCGCCCTCGGGCAGCAGCGTGGCCAGCGCAATCGCCAGTCCGCTGCCCAGGGCGGTGCCCTGCCGGGTCTGGAAGCGGTCGATGGCCTTCACCACATCCTCGCGCTTTTCGGTCGGCGATTGCACCACCGAGGCGGTGGCGGCAATTTCCACGACGCCGATGCGCACCTGCGTCGGCTGGTCGGCGACAAAAATCCTGGCCGCCTCCTGCGCGGCGACCAGGCGGTTCGGTTTCACGTCGGTCGCCTTCATGCTGCCGGACACATCCATGGCCAGCATCACCGCATCCATGCGCGTGGGCAGCATGATGATGGCCTGCGGACGCGAGATGGCGAAGATCATGCAGGCGATGCCCAGCAGCAACAGCATGGCCGGCGCGTGCGCGCGACTGCGTTTCAGCATGTGCCGCCAATTCTTCTGCGCAGCAACACCGGCAACCGCCGCTGCGCTGCCGGTCTCGAACAGTCCGAGACTGGCGTAACGCAAGGCGTCGCGCTTCTGCCGCGCCAGCATTCGCCAGTACAGCACTACCAGCACTGGCACGATCAGCATCAGCCACAACATGAGCGGCCACAGCAGGACGGGCTCGCGGATATCTAGCATCGCTCGGCTTCCGGCCAGGTTGTTTGTTGCATCAAGAGGATCATGTTCACCTCGCCATGGGTGCGCGCAAGCTGCCGCCGCCGGCCGCCAACTGGCTGCGGCGCTTGCGCAGCTCGGTAAAGCGCAGCAGCGATTCGGCGATATTGTCGTCGGTCGCCAGTTCGATGCAGTCCACGCCGGCATTGACCAGTGCCGCGCGCAAGGTCTCCTCGCGCTCGGTGGCGGCCTTGGCGAAGCGCTGGCGGAAATCGCGATCGCGCGTATCGAGGAAGATCTGCTCGCCGGTCTCGGCGTCCTGCATGAGGATCAACCCGAGATCGGGAATCTCCATTTCCATCGGATCGTAGAGTCGCACCGCGACCACTTCGTGACGGCGCGCCAGCAGCGACAGCGCCTTGCCCCAACCGGGTTTGCTGATGAAGTCGGAGATCACGAAGATCACCGAACGGCGCTTGATCACCTGTTGCGCCTCGACCAGCAGTTCGCCGAGATCGGTTTCCCTGCCGCTGGCGGCGCGCTTGTCGTCCTTGTCGCGCTTGTCGTCCTTGTCGCGCTTGCCGTTCTTGTCCCCCTTGGCTTGGTCCGCGCCGATACGGGCGCCATGCGCAGGATCGATCCGATCATGCGGCGCGCCCAGCGCACTGGGATTCAGCATGCGATCGAGCAGATGCAGCACCTGGCGGCGGCCGCCGCGCGCCGGAATCACCTGGTTCTTTTCGTTGCCCGGCGTGCCATGGTGAATCACCGCGCCGATGCGGTTGCCGTGGCGAATCAGCAAGCGCGACAGCACGCCGACCAGTTCCGCGGACACCTCGCGCTTCCTGACCTGCTGCGAGCCGAAATCGACCGAACCGGACAGATCCAGCACGAACCAAGCCGTGACCTCGCGGTCCTCCTGGAACTCGCGCACATGCGGCGTCTGCAGGCGTGCCGTGACGTTCCAGTCGATGTAGCGCACGTCGTCATGCGCCTGGTATTCGCGCAGATCGGCAAGGTCCAATCCGAACCCGCGCAGCAAGGTGCGGTAATCGCCCTGCAGCAAGCCATCGAGGCGGCGGATCACGGTCCACTCCAGGCGGCGCAACAACGTCTCGGGGTCGATCCGGCGCAGCGCAGCGCCTTCGACGTGATGGATGTTCTTGCCGGACTTCGGCGCGGATGAGGCCGCGCCGCCTTCAGCGGGCGCCGCCTGCCCCCTGCGGCGGAACCGCGGCAGACTTAGGTTCATGCCCAGCACCGCGCGCGCGCGCGCCAGCGCCCCTGCCCGGGCAGGGGCATCCGGCGGCGAAGCCGACGGCCTAAGCCTGGGCAGCCACTTCAACATGGGCGTCGAGCGGCTTTTCCGGAGCGGGAACGGCTTGCAGGATGCGCATCACGATCTGGTCGGCGGTCTGCGCATCGGACAGCGCGGCATAGGACAGCACCAGGCGGTGACGCAGGACATC